>JAUIAI010000249.1 GCA_030425615.1 Gammaproteobacteria bacterium | reverse complement strand
AGACCACGGTCATGCCGGGCAGCGTGGCGCCCTGCTCCGGGCCGATCACGTGCACGATGCCCTGGCGCCGGTCGTTGATGTCGAAATAGACGAGCTGATGGGAGGCCGCGTTCTTGTCCAGCGTCTCGACCTGCAGACGCGACGTGGCGTCCGCGATGCCCCTGGAACGGTCCGTGGTGGGGACGTTGTGGTCGACCACGGCCAGATTCGGAGCATTGCGCCACGGCTTGCGCCCCGCCATCTGCAGGCCCTCGAAGGCCTGCGGGCTGGTGACCTCGTGGATCAGGTGACGGTCGATGTAGATGAGCGCCGTGCCGTCCGCCTCTTCGGTGACGACATGCTCGTCCCAGAGCTTGTCATAGAGCGTGCGCGGGGTCATGGAACCTCTCGGACTTGGTTCGGGCACCGCTGCGACGCGGCGCCGGTCTGCGGCCAACCGACGAGGATCGCGCGCAGTGCACGACCCGGCCGCGGCCTCTGGCGGCAACCCGGCGAGGCCGGCGCTAGCGGACCGACGGGCTCCCGGGAGATAACCGGCGATTATGCCACGCCGACCACCCGATGCACCGCCGGGCGAAGCTGCCGGCGCCGGCAGCGAACCCGCCCGTTCAGGCCCTTCGGGCGCGTACGGTGATGCCCATGATCAGCGCACCGAGCGCGGCGACGGCCGCGGCGGTATAGAAGGCCCCCGCCGGTGACCAGGCCTCCCAGACCCGTGTGAGCGCCACGCCCCCGAGGCTGCCGCCCACGCCGTATGCCACGGCCAGGTAGGCCGCCTGTGCCCGCCCCTGCTCCGCCGGTGTGAACCAGGCGTGCAACAGGTTCATCACCGCACTGTGGTGCAGCCCGAAGGTGATTGCATGCGCGAGCTGGCAGAGCACCAGGAGCCAGAGCGCGCCGTCGGCCCAGCCGATCAATGCGAATCGCACGGCCGCCACCCAGAGGCTGGCCAGCAACAGACGGGTGCCGGACACACGCTCGAACAGCGGTCGCTGCCAACGGAACAGCGCGATCTCCGCGACCACACCGGTGGCCCAGAGGAGCCCGATGGCCGTTTCGCCGTAGCCCTGGCGGGCCAGCAGCAGCGAGTAGAGGACATAGAGCGCGGCGTGCGCGAAGATCATCAGCGCGTTGGCGGCGAAGAATCCGATGAGGGCAGGCTCACGCAGGCGTTGCCGCAACGGCTGCGTGCCCGGAGTCACGGAAGGTGCCTGCGTGGCGCCCATCGACCAGACCGCGACGAGCAGTCCGACCAGCGCAAGGGCCAGCCACGTCGGCAGCCAGGCCAGGCCGAGCCGGTCGAGGGCGGCGCCGACGCCGACCACACCGAGGATGAATCCCACCGAACCCCAGAGGCGCACGCGACCGTAGCCGCCCGCGTCACCGCGCGTGGCGCGCAAGGTGAGCGCTTCGCCGATCGGGACCTGCGCACCGGCCGAGAACGAGAGCAGCGCGAGCACCCCCGCGACCGCGACGAAACCGGCCGACGCGGCCGGACCGAGCAGCAGCACCGCACCCAGGGCCATCACGCTGCTGGCGCGCAGCAACAGGCGTGCGTCCCCTCGCCGGTCGGCGAGCCAGCCCCAGAAGGTCGGCGACACGATGCGCATCACCTGCGGTACGGTCATCAGGAGACCGATCTGCGCGACGGCGAAGCCGCGGCCCTCGAGAAACAGGCTCAGATACGGCGACAGGATGCCGACGTACGCGAAATACCAGAAGAACAGGCCCTTGAGGCGGGCGATCTCGGTCATCTGCGGCGGCCGGGGTGGGACCGGCCGTCAGCCCGCACGTTCGCCGGGAATGGGCCCGGGCCGGACCTCGACGTCTGCGTTCTGCGCCCGGTGGCGCAGAGCGTGATCGATGAGCACCAGCGCGAGTAGCGCCTCCGCGATGGGCGCCGCGCGTATGCCGACGCAGGGATCGTGCCGTCCGAAGGTCTGTACCTGGACCGCCTGGCCGTCGACATCGATGGAGCGTCTCGGTGTGCGGATGCTCGAGGTGGGCTTGATCGCGAGCGAGACCGTGACCGGCTGCCCCGAACTGATGCCGCCTAGCACGCCACCGGCGCGATTGCTCTCGAAACCGGCGGGCGTGAGCTCGTCACCGTGGCGGCTGCCGCGGTCGGCCACCGCGTCGAAGCCGGCCCCGATCGCCACGCCCTTGACGGCATTGAGCCCCATCATCGCATGGGCGATGTCGGCATCGAGCCTGTCGTAGAGCGGTTCTCCCCAACCGGCCGGAACCCCATCGGCCACCACCTCGATGCGTGCGCCGCAGGAGTCGCCGTCCTTGCGCAGCGCATCCATGTAGGCTTCCAGCTCCGGCACCGCCGCGGCGTCGGCGACGAAGAACGGGTTGCCGGCGACGTCCTCCCAGCGCCTGAAAGGCACCGGGATCTCCCCGAGCTGGGAGAGATAGGCGCGGATCCGGACGCCGTGACGCTCGGCGAGCCACTTGCGCGCCACGGCGCCGGCAGCGACGGTGGGCGCCGTCAGCCGGGCCGAGGACCGGCCGCCGCCGCGGTAGTCCCGGCGGCCGTACTTGTGCCAGTAGGCATAGTCCGCGTGGGCCGGCCGGAACTGGCGGGCGATGTTGCCGTAGTCCTTCGAACGCGCGTCCTGGTTACGGATCAGCAGCGCGATCGGCGTCCCCGTGGTGAAGCCTTCGAAGGTTCCGGACAGGATCTCGACCCGGTCCGGCTCCTGGCGCTGCGTGACGTGCCGAGAGGTGCCGGGACGACGTCGGTCGAGGTCGGTCTGGATATCGGCTTCCGCCAGGGCGAGCCCGGGCGGGCAGCCGTCGACGACGCAGCCGACCGCCGGACCGTGCGACTCTCCGAAGTTCGTCACCGTGAACAAAGTACCGCGCGTGCTTCCGCTCATGGGTTCAGCCCCCGATCGCCGCGAGACCGGCCTCGAGCCGCTGCGCGACGCGTTCGCGTGGGAGCAGCGCGAGCACCTGCTCGAGCGCCGGTGTCTGGGCGCGGCCGAACACGAGCAGACGCAGCGGGATGGCGAACTGGGGCAGCTTCAGACCGTGGCTGCCGATCACGGCCTTGACCTCGGCCGCGATCGACTCCGGGTTCCAGGCCAGCGCGGGCAGGCGGGAGGCGAAGTCGCGAAGGGCCGCCGGCGTGGCCGCGGCCGCTCGCTTGTCGAAGGCCTCGCGAACCCCGGCGTCGGCGGCCGAAGGCTCGAGATGGAACAGGGTCAGGTCGTCGGCGAGCGCCTCGAGCGTGGCGGCGCGCTCCTTGAGCAGCCCGCACTGGCCGGGCAGCGTGGCCACGAGTGCGGCGTCCGCCGCCCCGCCCAGGCGGCGCTCGAGGCGCGACCGGACCGCCCCGGCCAGCCAGTCGTCCTCGCGACCGCGCAGGTAATGCTGGTTGACCCAGTCGAGCTTCTCCGGGTCGAACTGGGCCGGCGACTGCGACAGGTGTGAACCGTCGAACCAGCTCACCAGCTGTTCGCGGTCGAACAACTCGTCGTCGCCGTGGCTCCAGCCCAGACGTGCCAGATAGTTCACCACCGCTTCCGGCAGGTAGCCCGCCTCGTCGTACTGCATGACCGAGACGGCCCCATGTCGCTTGGACAGCTTCTGGCCGTCCGGGCCGTGGATCATGGGTACGTGGCCATAGACCGGAACCGTCGCGCCGATGGCGCGCAGGATGTTGATCTGGCGGGGTGTGTTGTTGACATGGTCGTCGCCGCGGATCACATGGGTGATCCCCATGTCCGCATCGTCGACGACCACGCAGAAGTTGTAGGTGGGGGAACCGTCCGCACGGGCGATGATCAGGTCGTCCAGCTCTGCGTTGGCGATGCTGATCGGACCCTTCACCAGGTCGTGCCACTGCACCGCACCGTCGTCAGGGTTGCGAAACCGGATCACCGGGGACACGCCGTCCGGCGGCGTGCGCCCGGCCGAGTTCTCGGGCCGCCAGCGCCCGTCGTAGCGGGGTTTGAATCCGCGCGCGCGCTGCTCCTCGCGCATCGCGTCGAGTTCCTGCGGCGACGCCCAGCAGCGGTAGGCCAGCCCCTTGTCCAGAAGCTCCGCGATGACCTGGGCATAACGGTCCATCCGCTCGGTCTGGTACACGACGGGCTCGTCCGACTCCAGTCCCAGCCAGGACATGCCGTCGAGAATGGCACGCACCGCTTCGGGCGTGGAGCGCTGACGGTCTGTGTCCTCGACCCGCAGCACGAAGCTGCCGCCGTGGTGGCGGGCATAGGCCCAGCTGAACAACGCGGTACGGGCGCCGCCGATGTGCAGGTAGCCGGTGGGACTGGGGGCGAATCGGGTCTTGACGGGCCGCGCGGGCGGCGCCACGGAGGAAGCGCTCATCGCGACATTGTAGCCGCGCGCCCCGCGGCCAGAGCGCGGTTCAGAACATCGGAATCAGCCGACGATGCGGCCGGTCCCGATCCTGGCGTGCTCCGTTTCCTCGATGAGGGCCCGGATCGCGCCGGCCATTGCTTCGGCCCGCATGCCGGCGCCGAGCGTCCGCCGCCAGGTGCCGCGGTCGTCCAGCAGGAAGACCGGCGCAGAGTGCATCCAGTCGCCGGCTGCGGCACGCTGTTCGTCCGTGCGGGCCGGCAGGGCCACGGCGCCGAAGTTGGCCGCCAGTGCGCTGACCTGCATCGGCGCCCCGGTCAGTCCGACGAAGCCCGGGTCGAAACCGCGAACATACCGGTTCATGACCGCCGGCGAATCGTTCCCGCCGTCGACGGAGACCATGACGAAGACGATCCTGTCGCGAAGATCGTGGACGGCACGCGCGGCGCCCGCCAGTTGATACATCGTGCTCCCGCAGACGTCCGGGCAGCGCGTATAGCCGAAGAATAGAGCCACGTGACGTCCCTGGAAGTCGCCGAGGCGACGCGGCTGGCCGGCCTCGTCGGTCAGAACGATGACCGGCCGCCCGTCAGCGGGGACATCGACCCGGGCAACCCCGGGGGACTGCGACCCGGCGGACGACGAACGGACGAGCCCGTGCGTCACGTCGCCACGGGCCTGAGGACCCGAAGACGGCGCCACGCCGCGGGCCCGGTCCTGCGGCGCCGGACCCGCTTCCGGCAGGAACCCGCCGGAGCGCGCCGTCCTGACATTCGGTTCGGCACCCGTCGCCGCAGCCTCGGAGGCACTGCGCTCGGCGCAGGCCCCCAGCATGGCACTCAGCACCAGGGCCAGGAGCGGGGTCGTGATTCGCATCGGGACATGTCCAATCGCTATCGGTTCGCAGCCGGCACCTGCGGATCGAGCCGGACTCCCTGGCGGACATCGCAATCACTGGATTCGATGGGCCGGTTCACTGGTACCGCGCGGGTCACCCCGACGCGGCAGACCGTC
>JAUIAI010000248.1 GCA_030425615.1 Gammaproteobacteria bacterium | reverse complement strand
CGCTGGGCCTGGCGCTGCTGGCCCGCCGCATCCACCCGCGCCTCGGCCGCGAGGCCCGGCCGCCGGCGCCGCTGGCGGTCGGCGAGCCGGCCCAGTAGGGACCGGTCCGGCGGGAGCAGACGGCTCGACACCCAGCGGCGCTCACCCTAAGCTGCGGCGTGAAACGAGGGTTCACAAGAACTCCAACCGTGGAGGGTGCGCATGGCGGCCGGGCGGGACCGGGTGGCGGGCAAGATCGCGGGCGGTACGGCGCAGGGTCCCGACGGATGGCGGCGGATCGATGCCGTGCCGTTCGACGCCGCGCACCGGTACATGGCCACATTGGACAGCGCGCCGGACGGCGCGGCCCAAGTCCACGTCAAAGGAGCCCCGGAGGCCGTGCTCGCCTTGTGCGTCGACCAGGCGGTCAGTGGTGACAGCACCCAGCCGCTGGACGAGGCGCACTGGCACGCCATGGTGGAGCGGCTCGCCGCCGAAGGTCAGCGGGTGCTGGCGCTGGCGAGGATGACGGCGCGGCCGGACCAGGACCGTCTGGAGGCCGGCGATCTTCGTGGCCGGCTCACGCTCATCGGCCTCGTCGGCCTCATCGACCCGCCACGCCCGGAGGCCGTCGAAGCCGTCGCGGAATGCCACGCCGCGGGCATCCGGGTGAAGATGGTCACGGGTGACCACGCGGCGACGGCCCGGGCCATCGGCGCACGGATCGGTCTGCGCAACAGCGAACGGGTGCTGACCGGCAACGATGTCGAAACAATGGATGACGCCGCGCTCGCGGAGGCTGCCGCGGGCACCGACATCTTCGCCCGCACCTCCCCCGCTCACAAGCTGCGCCTCGTGGCCGCCCTGCAATCGCGCGGGCTCACCGTGGCGATGACCGGGGACGGCGTCAACGACGCGCCGGCGCTGAAGCGCGCCGACGCCGGCATCGCCATGGGACGCAAGGGCAGCGAGGCGGCCAAGGAGGCCGCCGAGTTCGTGCTGGCCGACGACAACTTCGCCTCCATCGCGGCCGCGGTGCGCGAAGGGCGCACCGTCTACGACAACATCAAGAAGGTGATCAGTTGGACCCTGCCGACCAATGCGGGAGAGGCGATGACCATCATCGTGGCGCTCTTTGCCGGGCTCGCCCTGCCGATCACCCCGGTTCAGATTCTCTGGGTCAATCTCGTCACCGCGATCACGCTCGGCCTCGCGCTGGCATTCGAGCCCTCCGAACAGGGCACGATGCGCCGCCCGCCGCGCCCCCGCGAAGAGCCGCTCCTGGACGGCGCGCTCGTCTGGCACGTGGTGCTGGTCTCCGGCCTGTTCCTGCTGGCGGTGTTCGGGATCACGTTCTACGCGACCGACCGCGGCTACCCGGAGGCCCTCGCGCACACCATGGCCATGAACATGCTGGTCGTGCTCGAGATCTTCCACCTGTTCTTCATCCGGAACATCTACGGCACCTCGCTGACATGGGCAGCCGCCCGTGGCACGCGTATCGTCTGGCTCTGCGTGATCGCCGTCGTGGCGGCCCAGTTCGCGGTCACCTACCTGCCGCCGCTGCAATCCGTCTTCGGAACCCATCCGGTGCCGCTGCAGGACGGCATCCTGATCGTCACCGTCGGAGCCGTCTTCTTCGTGCTCATCGAGACCGAGAAGCAGATGCGACTGGCACTGGGCGCGCGTCAGACGGGGACGCGGCCCTGATCGTGCGGGGCCCCCGGGCGCAATGACCCGTCTTCCCGGGGGATTGCCCGATCCGCCGATCCGGCGTGCTAGCATCCGCGCGTTCGCACAGAAGGCGCGGGTCGACAAACCCAGGCCCTCGAGCGAAGCCCTTGCGCCCCCGGTCCCCGGGGGCGTCTCTGGTTTTGCCCCAACAACGACCTGGAGACTTCCATGGCGCTCACGCCCCGTATGGCCGGCATCGTGTCCGGCATCGCCACTGCCTGCCTGCTCGCAACGCCGGCGGCTCACGCGGCCGACTACCCCGAGAAGACGGTCAACTACATCATTCCGTTCGGCCCCGGCGGTGAATCGGACATCTCCGCGCGGCTGCAGGAACCCGTGTTCAAGGCGCTCACCGGACAGAGCGTCGCCATCCAGTACAAGCCGGGTGCGGGCGGTGCCGCCTCGTGGGCCCAGCTCAACGGCATGGCCGCCGACGGCTACACGGTCATGGGCACCAACCTGCCGCACATCATCCTGCAGCCGATGCAGAAGTCGGTCGGCTACCAGACCGACGACCTGACCACCGTGTTCTGGTTCCACTACACGCCGGACGCGCTGCTGGTGACCTCGGAGAGCCCGATCGAGACGCTCGAGGACTTCGTCGAGGCCGCCAAGGCCTCTCCGGGACGCACCACGCTGTCGGGCTCCGGCACGAACTCGGCCAACCACCTGGCGCAGCAGCAGTTCGACAAGCTCGCCGGCATCAAGACCACCTACATCCCGTTCGGTGGCACCGGCCCGTCCAACGCCGCCCTGCTGGGTAACCAGGTGGCCGGAAGCTGGGGCTACACCACCGTGAAGATGAAGCTCGGCGACCAGGTCCGCTGCCTGGCGGTGGCCATGGAGGAGCGTCATCCGAAGCTGCCCGACTGCCCGACCTTCAAGGAGCAGGGCTACGACCTGGTCGGCGGTGCCTATCGCGGCGTGGCCGTGCCCAAGTCGACCCCGGCCGATGTCCAGGCGAAGCTCGCGGACATCCTCGCGAAGATCAACGCCGATCCGGGGTTCATCCAGAAGATGGAGGACGGCGGCTTCGCGATGCTGAACATCGGCCCTGACAAGATGGCGGATTTCATGGCCGAGATGAAGGCCCACTACGGCGCGCTCGCCGCCGAGATGGGAATCGTCAAGAAGTAAGCCCGCGCAACCGGAACGCGACGCCGCCGCCTCATGGGAAGCCTCGAGTACCTGCTGGCGGCGCTGTCGCCCCTGAACCTGCTGCTCGCGCTGGCCGGTGTCGTCGCCGGCACCGTGATCGGCGCCCTGCCCGGGCTCACCGCCACCATGGCGGTCGCGGTGCTGGTGCCGTTCACGTTCTCGATGGAGCCTGCCGCCGCGCTCATCGTGCTGGGCGCCATCTACACGGGCGCGATCTACGGCGGGGCCTACGCGGCGATCCTGCTGAACACGCCGGGCACACCTTCGGCCATCGCCACCACGTTCGACGGCTACCCGCTCGCGCGCCAGGGCCGGGGCGATCTCGCGCTCACCCTGGCCTGCCTGGCCTCCGTGGCCGGCGGCCTGGTCGGCGCGGCGTTCCTGCTGCTGCTCGCGCCGCCGATGGCCACCGTGGCGCTCAAGTTCGGTCCGGTCGAATACTTCTGGCTGGCGGTGTTCGGCCTCACGCTGATCGCCTCGCTCGGCGAAGGCTCCACGCTCAAGGGGCTGATCGGCGGATGCCTGGGCCTGCTGCTGTCCATGGTCGGCGTCGCCGAGGTCGGCGGCGACATCCGCTACGTGGGCGAATTCCAGTCACTGCTGGGCGGCATCGACATCGTGTCCGCGCTCATCGGCCTGTACTGCGTGCCGGTTCTGATCGAACTCGTGGCGACGCCGGCACGGCACCTGGACGCCATGAGCCAGACCGCCGGGTTCCAGTTGCGTGAAGCGCTCGGCCTCGTCTCGCGCGCCAAGCTCAACCTCGCGCGCAGTTCGGTGATCGGCACCGTCGTCGGCATCCTGCCCGGGGCCGGCGGCTCCATCGCCTCGCTGGTGTCGTACTCCGAGGCACGGCGTGCATCGCCCCGGCGCGATCGCTTCGGCAAGGGCGAACCCGACGGCATCATCGCCACCGAATCGGCGAACAACGCCACCGTGGGCGGTGGCTTCATTCCCACCCTGGTCCTGGGCATCCCCGGCACGCCGCCGGACGCGATCATCCTCGGCGCGCTGCTCGTTCAGGGTGTGCGCACCGGTCCCACCCTGTTCACCGACCAGGGCCCCATCGTCTACACGTTCATCTGGGGGCTGGTGCTGGCCACTGTGCTGATGCTGCCGGTGGGCCTGCTGATAGGCCGCTTCGCGTTCCGCTCCATCGTGGCCATTCCGAAGGCCGTGCTCGTGCCCGGGGTCGCGCTGCTCACCGTGCTGGGCAGCTTCGCCGTGCACAACAACCCGCACGAGACGCAACAGATGGTCGTGCTCGGCGTCATCGCCTGGGTGCTCGGCCGCATGGGGTTCTCGGCTTCGCCCATCGTGCTCGGCCTCATCCTCGGCGCCATCGCGGAACGAGGCTTCGTGCAGGGCCATCTCATCGGCGGCGCCGCCGGCAACATCTGGGGCGAATTCTTCGGCCGGCCGATCTCGCTGGGCATCATCGCGTTCATCGTCATGGCGCTGCTCTGGCCGTGGTGGATGAACCGGCGCGCCGGTCGCCGGCCGGCCGCGAACCCGCTGGAGGTGGCCGGTGACTGAGCAAACGGCGGACGGCGGCAAAACGCGCGGTGCCGACCTGGGAGGCGCGGCGGGCAGTGTCCTGGCCATTGTGGTGGGCGCGGCGGCGATCTGGAACTCGTCTGATTTCTCCATGCTGGGGGCCGTGTTCCCACGCGCCATCGGCGGTCTGCTCGTCCTGATCGGCGCGGTCTATCTGGTTCTGGTGCTCCTGGGCCGGACGCGTGGCGGCAGCCCGCTGCAGGGCTCCAACCTGCGGCGCGCCGCGCTCGCGCTGGTCATGCTCGGCTGGGCGTACGCACTGGTGCCCCTGGGCTTTCTGCTCAGCAGCGCGATCGCATTCGTGCTCCTGATGCTGATCGCCCACCACGACCGGTGGACGGCAGGCCGGGTCGTGATCTATCTCGGCTCCGGCGCGGTCGTGCTCGGCGGGCTGTACGCCTTGTTCAAGATCGTGCTGCTGGTGCCGCTACCCTGAGCGGCCCATCCGCGCTTCGGAATCAGTCGTCGGCGATGAGACGCCTGCCCAGAGACACCGTGTCGTCCCGCCCGTAACCGATCGCTTCGTAAAAGCCGAGCGCCGTCGCATTGTCGCCGCGCACCTGCAGGTTCAGCTTCGGGCAGCCCATGGCCTGCAGCAGCCGTTCCACATCGAGCATCAGCCGGCGACCGACACCGCTCTTGCGGTGCCCGGGGTGCACGGCCAGGTAGTTCACCCAGCCACGGTGGCCGTCGTACCCCGCCATGACCGTGCCGACGACCTGACCGCCCACCACCGCCACGCGAAAGAGCTCGCGCTGCACCGTGAGCTTGCGCGCGATGTCCTTGTGCGGATCGTTCCAGGGGCGGGTCAGTTCGCAGAGTCGCCAGAGCGCGACGACCGCCGGCTCGTCGGTTTCTACATAAGAGCGGATCGAGATGTCCATCGGGGTGAGTCCGGGATCACGGCAGCGAGAAGTTGATGGC
>JAUIAI010000247.1 GCA_030425615.1 Gammaproteobacteria bacterium | reverse complement strand
CCGCGCATGTACGGATCGAGCGAGAGGTAGAGGCCGCGCACCAGGACCTGGTCCGCCCCGGGCTCGGGCACGGGAACGGTCTCGAGCCGGAAGTTGCTCTCGTCCGGCTCGCCCGGCGGCCGGCTGGCCAGCACGATGCGGCGATGGGTTTCGGGCAGGGGCCTGGTCATGATGTCTTCTCCAACGGGCAGTAGTCGATCGAGATCTTCGCCTGTCCGCCGTCGCGGATGATGATGCCGTACTCGTCGAAACAGTCGAGGCAGGCGATCGTGACGTCCGGACAGTCGTAGATGGATTCGTGCTGGTCGCAGTCCAGCGTGCAGACGAGCGCCATGCGCTCGCAACAGTGGCTCTTCATGCGGGCCTCGGGCGCCGGGGCGACGGACTACTTCGTCGCGCTCAGGATCCCGCGCAGGGCCAGTTCGTAACCGTGGATGCCGAAGCCGGTGACGACGCCCTGTGCCACCGCGGCCACCTCGGAGTTGCGGCCGCGCCGCGCCGGATTCGACAGGTGCAACTCCCAGACCGGAAACGAGACCTGGTCGATGGCGGCGAGCAGGGCCGGGTACCCGGCCATGAAACCCGCCGGATTGAAGATCGCCCCGGCAAAGCCCTGATCGTGCGCCTCGTAGAGGCGGTTGATCACCTCGCCTTCGATGTTCGAGTGGAAGATGTCGACCTCGCAGCCCAGCGCCTCCGCGCTCTTACGGATGAAGTCGTCGTAGTCGGCCAGTGTCAGCGGTCCGAAGACCTCGACCTGGGCCTTGCCGCGCATGTTCATGCCGGCGCCGTGGATGACGAGGATGCGGGTGCTCATGGGCAGGGTCTCCATCGATGCAAGTGTCGGGGGCTAATCTTGGCATCATCGGCCGCGAACGGGCGAAACGCCAAAGCTGCGCATAATCTTCCCTCGTCGAGCTCCTCGTGGCCGTCTCGTCTTCCACACCAGCGCACCCGCCCGTCCTTTGTCCGCAACCGCCGCTTCCGCTCGCCGCCCGGCCTGGCTGGTGCTCGCGCCCGCGGTCTTTCTGCTCCTGTGGTCCGGCGGCTATGTCGTGGCGAAAGTCGGCCTGCGCCATTCGCCGCCGCTCACACTGTTGAGCCTGCGCTACGCGGTGGTCGTCGCGCTGATGGGCATCCTCTTCGCCATCGTACGTCCGCCCCTGCCGAAGCGCGCCGCCGACTGGGCGCACCTGGCCATCGTGGGCCTGCTGATCCAGGTGGTGTACTTCGCCATGTGCTGGATGGCGTTCGTGCACGGCGTAGCCGCCGCCACGGTGGCACTGCTGATGTCGCTGCAACCCATCCTGGTGGCGATGATCGCGCCCTACTGGAGCCGCGAATCCGTGGGTGCGCGGCGGTGGGTGGGCCTGCTGATCGCGCTGGCCGGCACGACCGCCGTGATCGTGTCCCGTGCCGAGGTCTCGCCGCCTTCGATCGCGGGACTCGCGTTCGCGGTCGCGGGTTTGCTGGGCATGACCGGCGGCACGCTCTGGGAGAAGCGGTTCGGCGTCGCACACCACCCGGTCACCGCCAACCTGATCGGCTACGCGGCCGGCCTGGCGGGCGTGCTTCCGCTGATGCTCTGGTTCGAGACGGCCACGGTGCAATGGAACGGCGAATTCGTCGCCGCGCTCGCCTACCTGGTGCTCGCGAACTCGCTGATCGCCGTCGGGGTGCTGCTTGCGATGATCCGGGCCGGCGCGGTCAGCCGGGTGTCCGCGCTGATGTTCCTGGTGCCACCAGGTGCCGCGCTGCTCGCCTGGCTGGTTCTGGACGAGGCGATGCCGCCCATGGCCTGGGCGGGCCTGGCCGTCGCCGGCGGCGGGGTCTACCTTGCGACGCGGCCCGGCTAGCCGGCTACCCCCATCCCATCTGGCGCAGGCTCTGTTGGTCGTTCCAGACCTTCGTCATGTGGGCGATCTTTCCGCCCTCGAATCGCATCACGTAGACGTAGTCGCCCGCCACGGACCTGCCGGTCGGGGCAACCGGGCCACCCTCCCCCGTGTTCGTACCGTGGAACGTGGCCGCGGCCACCACCGTGTTGCGGGCGGAATCCACTCCGAAACCGTGAAGCTCGTAGCGACCGTCGGGCACCGGTCCGAAAAGACCCTTCATCCACTCGGTGTAGTCGGACAGCTTCGAGACTTCGGCCAGCGCGTCCGCCTGGCAGGCGAAGGTGGCGCCGTCGTGGCAATACGCGCTGCAACCGGCCCAGCCCCGGCCGGTCTCGCAGGCATCGAAGAAGTCGCGTGCGGTTTGCTCCATGTTCATGCTCTCACTCCGGGGTCACGAAAGCCGCACACTAGCCGGGAAGAAGGGTGGAGGGCATCGCCAACCTGAAGGACATCGACCGGTATCAGGGCGGCCGGCCGCGCGTAAGATCCGGTCGGTGTGCGAATCACCACGGACGAAGGTGTGAGAAGCGATTGGCGGTCGACGGGAAAGACCTTTCGGGCGAAGGCCTTTGCGGCGTTCGCGAGCACGATGATCCGGCCGCGCCGGGCGGCGGTCGCCTCCGGCGTTCTCGCAACGGCGCTGGGCGCCGGCTGCAGCCAGCTGCCCACGCAGGTCGACCGGCCGGTCTCCGTCGCGATGCGCGACACCGGTGACACCCGGCTCGGCCGCGCGGTCACCGGCCTGCGGGCGGACAAGTCGTCGCAGTCGGCCTTCTTCCCGCTGGGCAACGGTCTGGATGCATTCGTCGCGAGGCTTGCGCTGGCTGTCGCCGCCGAGCGATCGATCGACCTGCAGACCTATCTCTTCCATGATGACGACACGGGCCGTCAGCTCGCCGGCCACCTGATGCAGGCCGCCGACCGGGGGGTCCGGGTTCGGATACTCATCGACGACATGGATCTGGCGGGTCGCGACGCCGGTCTGGCGGCGCTCGCGGCCCACCCGAACATCTCTATCCGGTTGTTCAATCCGTTTCCCTCCCGGCGGATGCGCACGCTGGACTTCCTGACGCACTTCGGCACCGTGACCCGGCGGATGCACAACAAGTCGTTCACGGCGGACAACCAGGCAACGATCGTCGGCGGCCGCAACATCGGGGACGAGTACTTCGAGGCGGCCGAGGGCACCAATTTCGGCGACATGGATGTGCTCGCGATGGGGCCGATCGTCGGCGAGGTGAGCGACGGCTTCGACATGTACTGGAACAGCCCGCTCGCCTACCCCGTGCAAGCGCTCGGTGCGCAACCCTCGGAGCGCTCGCTGGAGCAGGCGCGCGAGCGGCTCGGGGAGACGGTCGCGCGGCTTCCCGAAACCCCCTTCGGCAAACGCCTGCGCTCCGCGCGGCTCACGCGTCAGCTCGAGGCCGGCGAGCTGACGCTCTACTGGGGCGAGTCCCGCTTGCTGATCGACCGCCCGGAGAAGGTGGTGACGGCACCCGAAGACCGCTCGACCCACCTCGGCCCCGAACTCGACGAACTGTTCGCGGCGGTCGATCACGACCTGATCCTGGTGTCGCCGTATTTCGTGCCGGGACGACAGGGAACCGAGGAACTGGTCGCTCTCGTCCGGAACGGGGTCCGGGTCACGGTGCTGACCAATTCGCTCGCGGCCACGGACGTGCCAGCGGTGCACGCAGGCTACGCCCGCTACCGGCATGCCTTGATTGCGGGCGGCGTCGAGTTGTACGAGATGCGTCCCACCGAAACCACGGGAGCGCCCAAGCCGCGCCGCCAGGGTGATTCGCAGGCCAGTCTGCACGCCAAGACCATGGCCTTCGACCGCGAACGGGTTCTGGTCGGCTCCATGAATCTCGACCCCCGCTCCATGCTTCTGAACACCGAGATGGGCATCCTCATCGAAAGCCCCACCCTGGCCGGCGAGATGGCACGGTGGCGCGACGAGTCGTTGCCGGAGGTCGCCTGGCGCGTCGATCTGGAGCCCGTCGGCGACGCGGCCGCTCCGGGCGCCTCCAGGGAGCGAAGGCTCGTGTGGATCTCGCGCGAGAACGGCCGCGAAGTGCGCCGCACGGACCACGACCCGGAAGCCGGCTTCTGGGCGCGACTGCAGGCGTTCATGCTGAGCCTGCTGCCGATCGAGCGGCAACTGTGAGCTGCCACGACCCTTGACACGGGTCATGAAGTGTCATCGCGGCGGCGTTAGTCTGAAGGTCCAAGGGACGGGCACCGACCCGTCAGGCCGTAACGGAGGCTCCCATTTCGATCGCGCATCCGAAAGACGCTTTCCACGCGCTGACCGCCCACCAGACCCTGCAGACACTCGGCTCGAACGAGCGCGGCCTCGCCTCGCCCGAAGCTGCACGTCGACTCGAAGCGAGCGGACCGAACCGGCTCCCCGCCCCTCAGGGGCGCCACCCGGTCCTGCGCTTCCTCGCGCACTTCCACAACGTACTGATCTATGTGCTGCTCGCCTCCGCCGTGGTCACGGCAGCGCTCGGGCACTGGGTCGACACCGGGGTCATCCTCGCCGTGGTGTTCGCGAACGCGATCATCGGATTCGTGCAGGAGGGCCGCGCCGAGAAGGCCATGGAGTCGATTCGCGACATGCTGGCACCCCGTTCGGCCGTACTGAGGGACGAACGCAGGATCAGTGTCGACGCGGCCGACCTGGTGCGCGGAGACATCGTCCTGCTGGAGGCCGGCGACCGCGTGCCAGCTGACCTGCGTCTCATCGACGCCCGCGGGCTACGCGCCGCGGAAGCCGTCCTGACCGGCGAGTCGGTGCCGGTGGACAAGGGCACGGCGTCGGTCGCGGCCGACGCCGCGCTCGGCGACCGATCCTCGATGCTGTTCTCCGGCACGCTCGTCAGCGCGGGCACGGCGCGCGGCGTGGTCGTGGCCACCGGCGCCGACACCCAGATCGGGCGGATCAGCACTCTGCTCGGCCAGGTGGAAAGCCTGACCACGCCGCTCGTGTCGCAGATGGATCGCTTCGCCGCCTGGCTGACGGTGTTCATCCTGATCGTCTCGGGCAGCCTGCTCGTCTACGGTTTCTTCGTCGGCCATCTGCCCTTCGCGGAGTTGTTCATGGCGGTCGTCGGCCTGTCCGTCGCCGCGATTCCCGAAGGTCTGCCGGCCGTTCTCACCATCACACTGGCCGTGGGGGTGCAGGCCATGGCCCGCCGCAATGCCATCGTGCGTCGGTTGCCGGCGATCGAGACTCTCGGGTCCGTATCGGTCATCTGCTCGGACAAGACCGGCACGCTCACGCGCAACGAGATGATGGCCGCGTCGCTCGCCTGCGCCGACGGGGTCTTCACGGTCGAAGGCGACGGCTATGCGCCACAGGGTGGGATCCGCCCGGAGACGGATGGCGGGGCCACGTTCTCACCCCTCCCCGCGACGCTGCTGTCGCTGGCACGCATCGCCGCGCTCTGCA
>JAUIAI010000246.1 GCA_030425615.1 Gammaproteobacteria bacterium | reverse complement strand
GCATCCGGATCGACAGCGGGGCCTCGGCGGCCTCCAGCCGCGCCACCGTCCAGCCGAGCGCGAAGCCGTCCGCTCGGACCGCGCCGAGCCGGGTGCGCGCACCGTGCAGATCGCACCAGGAGCCGAGCGCCTCCTGCGCCTTGGCGAGCCGCCCGGTCAGGCCGCGCCAGGAGCGTGGCAACAACGGCGCACAGAACTCGAAGCCATAGCGCAGGCGTTTGATCCGCTTGCGCAGGTCGTGGCGGGATTCGTCGTCCAGCGAGTCGAAGCGACGCGCCGCGCGCGCGACCCGGCGCGTCCAGTCACGAAGCCGGCCGCGCACCAGCGGCTCGAGGGACGCCCCCGACGTCGCGACGACCACCTGGTGCCGATGCCGCTGCAACTCGACGAGCGCGCACTGGAAAGCCGGGTCGGCGCAGATCGGCCCCGGCGCCGGAGCCATTCCGTCGAACACGAGCGCGGGGTCCGGCGCCACGCCGCCGGCCGCCTCGATCATGGGAACGAACTCCTGCCGATAGACGTCGCGATCGCGGCTGGCGCCGAGCACACGGAAGGCCTCGGTGAGCGCGTTCACGGCCTGCGCCGGCGGCGCCTCGATCCAGCCGTCGAACAGCCGGACCAATGCCCGCAGCCGGCGGATTCCGACGCGCATCTGATGCACGTGACTGTCGTCCGCCTCTTCGGTCAGCAACACGGCCGCATTTCCGGCGATCTGTCGGTAGCAGTCGTCGAACAGCCGCGCATAGGCCTCGCCCGGCGACTGACCGGGTGAGGCGCTGACCGCGCGGGCCCGCTCCGCCGGCGTGGCCGACCCGGCGCGCAGACGATGGCCGCGTTGCGCCTTGCCCGCGGGCAAGGCGGTCAGAGCGAAACGACGGATCCAGGGTTCGGCCACCTGCCAGATAGCCGCGAGGTCACCCGACAAGAGTTCGAACTCGAGCTCGCACACATCGGCCCGGCGACCGTCCGCGATCAGGGCACCCTGGTCGAAGGCGATCTCGACCACCCCCGCACCGGCCCGGCCCGTGGTGCGAACCACGATCCGACGTCGCTCGATGTCTGTCTCAAAGACCGTGATGAGCGTCTCCTGAAGCGCCTGCAAGGCGTCCGCGTCGCCGATCTCTTCCAGCCCCGGCCGGCCGGCGAACGCGGCGAGTTCCAGCGTCGCGTCCTCTCGGGGCAGGTTGTGTTCGTAGCGACTGACGCCGTCCAGCGCGGCGGTCTTGACCGTCTGCACCCAGTCGGAACCCTCGCGGCGCAGGCGCAGCCCGATTCCGAGGGCGGCAAGATCCCGGCCCGGCGTATCGAAGTACAGCGCGCGCAGCGGCATGGTTGCATCCTGACCGCTGACGCGCAGGAATTCGTCCCTGACGGGCCCTGCCGCCTCGGACGGTACCCGGAACCGGATCTCGTGCTCGATCATGATGGCGCAGATTTTCCACGGCCCCTGTCGATAAGCAAATGACGCAACCGGCCAGCGGTCCGGGCTCCACGGTCGTGTCGCCGGCACTGACAGACCCGGCAGGTAGAATGGCCGCCCAGCGCCACCGTAGCTCAGTGGATAGAGCATCCGCCTCCTAAGCGGAGGGTCGCAGGTTCGATTCCTGCCGGTGGCGCCAGCCCCGCCGCGACGGCCTCGCGGGCGAGACGCGGGTTTCCGGCCCCCCGACGGACGCCGATCGGCCCGCAGACGTGAGAGTGTTCCTGTTCTGCGGGGTCCGCGCTGCGCTAACCTCTCGGGCATCTGATTCGGCCCGTGCGCATCGGTGCGCCGGCGCACAGCCATCGCGGGGGACCCACCGATGTGTCGCTTTTTCCGACAGCGTCGCGACCACACACAGCCACGACGGAGCTCGACGCGGGCTCCGGCCCTCCTGCTCACGGCGATGCTCGCGGCGACGCCTTTGTTCGGAGTCGCGCCCGCCAGCGCTGCCTCCGAACGGCCGGCCGGGCTGATGTCGGCCGGCTACTCCGCGCTTCGGGACGGCGACCGCAACGGTGCGCTCGCGCTGTTCGAGCGGGCCGCCCAGACCGGCAGCGCCGACGCCCAATGGCTGCTCGGACAGCTACTCGCCTCCGGCCGGCTCGGCGCGGCCGAACCCTCGGCAGCCCGGCAGTGGCTCCAACGGGCCGCCGAACAGGGCCATGTCGGTGCGCAGGCCGATCTCGGCGCTCTGCTCCTGTCTGATTCCGGTGACGCATCCGATCCGGCCGCGGCCGCGCGCTGGCTGCGCGAAGCCGCCCTGCGTGGCGACGCGCGCGCGCGTTACGAACTCGGGCAGCTGCTCGAGACCGGCTTCGGAGTGGATCAGGACGTGATCGCGGCCCGCCGCTGGTACGAGCAGGCCGCCGAGCAGGGAGAGCTCGACGCCATCCACCGGCTCGGGGTCATGAGTTCGGACGGCATCGGATCAGAAGTCAACCCGGTCATGGCGGCGAGCTGGCTGCGTCAGGCCGCCGAACGCGGCCACCCGGACGCGCAGCTGCGCATGGGTTCGCTGCGGGAGAAGGGTTCCGGCGTTCGCAAGGATCTCGCCCGCGCGGCGCAGTGGTACCGGCTGGCCGCGCTCCAGAACGTGGCCTGGGCGCAGTACCATCTGGCCGCGCTCCTCGAAGCCGGCAGCGGGGTCGAGCAAGACCTGGTCGGGGCCTTCACCTGGTATCTGCTCGCCAAGCGCAATGCCGACGAGAAGAGCGGGCCGTGGAAGGTCGACGAGCGGCTCGAACGGCTGCGCAGCACTCTGGCCCCGGACGAGATCGGGGCGGCGACAGAGCGCGCGGACGCGTTTCGCCCCAACGCCGGCTGAACCGCCGCGCCCGGCGCGAGGCCGCGCGCTCAGCAGGCTGTCAGGAGACCCCGGGAGCCGGCGTGGCGCCGCGCGCGCCCATGCTCCGGGCGGCCTCGGGGCCACCGTATCCGTCGATCATCGCCTTCTGATCGGCCTTGCAGAGGGCATCCAGCGCCTCGGGGTCGGCGATGGCGCGCATACCCTCGCGCATCATGGCGAGCGTTCGAGCGTGCGTCGCGCGCCCCGCCAGATTGACCGTCTCCTCCGGGTCGCCGCGCAAGTCGAACAGTTCCGGCTCGTGTCGCACGTACTCGATCAGCTTGAAGCCGTGCTGACGCCACATGAAGGCCCCGGTGTTCGATCCGGCCGCGTGGTACTCGCTGAAGATCCCGCGCGACGCGTCCTCGGGTTCGGCCGCGATCTCCAGGAGCGAGCGCCCCGGGCGGTCGGCCTCTCCGCCCGGATCGACGCCCATGCATTGCAGGATCGTCGGATAGAGGTCGAGCAGATCGACGGGCGTGTCGCAGACGCCGGAACCGACCCCCGGGCCGGCCATCAGCATCGGCACCCGGGCGCTTCCTCGTACAGATTGCTCTTTCCCCAGAGCCCCCGCACGCCGAGATTCTCGCCGTGATCCGAGGTGTAGATGACCCGGGTGTTGCCCTCGAGCCCGGCACGCCCGATCGCCGCGACGATCCGACCGACGTTTTCGTCCATCCAGGTACACAGCCCGTGATAGGCGGACATCGCCGCAAGACGCTCATCCTCACCCTCGAACTGCGATTCACAGCGCGAGAAGCGAAAATACTCCTCGACCCACGGATGCCGGACGTAGTCCGTGTGAATGCCGAACTTGGGCTCGGGCATGGACTGCGGCGGATAGAGATCGAAGAAGCGCTGCGGCACGACCAGTGGGAAGTGCGGGGCCACCAGGCCGACGTACAACACGAAAGGCCCCCCGTGCGCGGCTTCCTCGATCCAGCGCTCGGCACGCTCTGTGACGCTGGCGTCGTAGCGTGTATACGAGCTTTCCCCCGCACCGATCTTCGGGCCGAGCATGCGCGACCTGGGGTTCTCGCTGACGACGTACGGGTCACGGATCGACGCCCAGACCATTCCGTGGCCGCCCACCACGTGCATCGGAAGGTGCTCCCGATCGAAACCTGCCGGGTCCTCCTCGGCGCGATAGTGCAACTTGCCGATGCTCTCGACACGGATGCCTTCTGCCTGCAAACGGTGTCCCCAGCCCTTCTGCGCGCCGTGATACGGCATGGCGTTGTCCCAATGGCGGATCTCGTGCACGCGCCGCCCGGTGGCGAAGGCCGCCCGGGCCGGGACGCAGATCGGGCTCGGCGTATAGGCGGCCCGGAAATTGAGTCCGCGGGCGGCCAGCGCGTCCAGGTTCGGCGTTTGGACCCGGGGATGGCCCATGCAGCCCATGAAACGCGGATCGTGCTCGTCCGACATGATCACGACGAGGTTCTGATGACTCACAGAGGGGTCTCCTTTCTTACGGCTGACGCCGGGGGGGTGCGCGCGACGGGGCCTCTGGCAGGGCCGCACTCCGACGCGAGAACCAGAGAACAACACCCACCGCCAGCACCAGGAACAGGACGGACAGCGGACTGCGGAACAGGAACCAGGGATCGGCACCGGAGGCGGCGAATGCCTGCCTCAGCCCGTTCTCCAGATTCGACGACAGGATGAAGCCTATGGCGAACGGGAGCACGGAGATGTCGAGCCTGCGCATGAGGTAGCCGAGCACGCCGAACGCGATCGCGATCACCACGGCGCTCATACTCGTCTCCTGAACGTAGATCGCGGTGAGCGTGACCAGCAGCACCACCGGCATCAGCACGGCCGGCGGCACCCGGACCATCTGTCCCATGCTGCGCATCACCACGCCCCCCAGCGTCCAGTTCAGAAGGTTGGCGAAGAGCATGATCGCGAACAGACCGAAGACCATGACCGCCTCGCTGTTGACGGCCTCGGGAGACAGGCGGAACACGGCCGGCCCCGGATTCAGCCCGCCGATGCTCTCCATCGCCAGGATCAGAAAGACCGCGGCCACGTTGCCCGGGATCCCGAGACTCAGAACGGGAATCAGGTTCGCACCGGACACGGCGGAGTTGGCGGCCTCGGTCGCAGCCACGCCCTCCGGCGCGCCCTCGCCGAATGCCGGAGAGCCCCGGTGCGCACGCCGCGCGGTCGCATAGCCAAGCGTGGCCGCGAGCGTCGATCCGATGCCGGGCAGCGCACCGATCACGGTGCCGATGACGGCGGACCGGCCGATGACCGGCGCCAGCCTGCGCCAGCTTCCCTTGGGCAGGCGACCCCGGTCGGTACCGGGAGGTGGCACGCCCGCCGATGCCGGGCCGACCCCGCTGAGGATGTCGTCCATCGCCTTGAAGATCTCACCCAGGATCAGTACGCCCAGCACGGCCGAAACGATGGGAATGCCGTCGGCCAGCCAGGTCTGGCCCAGCGTGAGCCTCGGAGTCACGTCCTCGCCTCCGGCAATGGACGCGCAGAACATTCCGAGGAGCCCCGCCAGCACTCCCTTCACCGGGGAACG
>JAUIAI010000245.1 GCA_030425615.1 Gammaproteobacteria bacterium | reverse complement strand
CGACGATCTCGTCGAGCGAGAAGGGCTTGGTGACGTAGTCGTCGCCGCCGGCGTCGAGCCCGGTGATCTTGTCCTCGGTCTCGTCCTTCGCCGTGAGGAACAGGATCGGCGCGGTGTAGCCCGCCGTGCGGATCATGATCTCGGCCCCCTTGTAGGCGCACTCGCGGGCCATCTCCGGGAACATCCCGTCGTGGCAGATGATCAACGCGAGCTTGCAGCCGCGCGGGCCGTCGATCACGGGGATACCCAGGTCACCCGGTTCCCAGGGTTCGACCGGCACCCACGGGTGCAGCTTTCGGTAGTAGAGGCGCAGCTCGCCCGTGTCGTCGATGACCAGGCCGCTGTTGTAGGGATTGCCGGCGGGGTTGGCCTCCATGATCGAGAAGCAACCCCAGATGCGGTGCTCCCGACAGGCGGCCCTGAAGGCGGCGACCTCGGGACCGTCCAGCGAGCACATGATGGCCGGGTCGGTGTTCATGCTGAGGCCGTGCAACGCGTACTCAGGGAAGACCACCAGATCCATCGTGTCCAGGTTGCGGCGTGCCTTGCCCACCAGCTCGACGATGCGTCCGGTCTGCGCCTCCAGTTGCGCCGGGGTCTCCACGACGGGCAGTTGAAGCTGCACCAGGCCGATGACGACTCCGTTCGGAGACTTGTTCAGGCCACCCAGTCCGTTCATGCGATCGCTCCTTGGCTCGGGGTTCGGGTCCGGTTCGCGTTCATCGCGTGATCCGCAGTTCGCCGGGGGCGCCGGCCAGCGCCCGCGTCGGGGAGCTGGTGACGATCAGCAGCACGAGCGTCAGCACGAAGGGCGCGGCGTACCAGAGGTAGTAGCCGGTGCTGATACCCACCGACTGCAGCGCGGGCCCGAGCGCACCGGCGCCGCCGAAGATCAGCGCGGCGTAGAAGCAGTGCATCGGCCGCCAGCGGGCGAAGATCACCAAGGCCACTGCCATCAGACCCTGGCCCGACGAGATGCCCTCGTTCCAGCTTCCGGGGTAGACCAGCGAGAGGTATGCGCCGCCGACACCGGCCAGCGCGCCGCCGGCGGCGGTGGCCGCGGCCCGCACGCCGGTCGGACTGAATCCGAGCGCGCGGGCGGCATCGGTGCTGTCGCCCACCACGCGGACGGTCAGGCCGATGCGGGTCGAGCGGAACAACCAGGTCATCGCCACGGCGAGCACGATGCCGGCGATGAAGAGCACATTGACCTGAAGGGCCGCCTGGATCTGCGGCGAGTCAGACCATGCGCCGAGCGGGATCGAGGGCAGATCCGGCGCCTGAGGCTGGATGTAGGGCTTGCCGAAGAAGAAGGCGAGACCCACCCCGAGGAGCATGAGCGCGATGCCGATCGCGATGTCGTTGACCCGCGGCAACTGACAGCACCAGGCGTGGACCAGACCGAAGGCCGCACCGGCGAACGCCGCGGCCGTCACGCCGGCCCAGGGCGAACCCGTTTCGTAGGCGAAGCCGTATCCGGCCATCGCCCCGAATACGAGCGTGCCCTCCAGGCCGAGGTTGATGCGACCCGAGCGCTCCGTCAGGCACTCGCCCAGACTGACGAAGATGAAGGGCGTGGACACGCGGATCGCGCCGGCCAGGATCGCCAGCGGGACACCCCACCAGCCGAGTTCCGTTCCAGTCATGTGCGCCACCGTTCGGGGGCGAACAGCCGGAAGCGGCCGTACAGCGTCTCGCTCACCAGAATCGCGATGAACACCATGCCCTGCATGACCAGGACGGTGGCGTCGGGCAGTTCCATCCGGCGCTGGACCAGTCCGCTGGCGGCCTCGAAGGCCGCGAGCAGCACTGCGACGGGGATGATCGCCAGCGGGTTGTGCTGGGCGATGAAGGCGATCAGGATGCCCGTGTAGCCATAGCCGGCGTTCAGGGAGGCGTTGGCCGCGCCGTGGACCGCCGAGACCTCGATCATTCCCGCCAGGCCCGCCGCCGCGCCGGCGGCGAACGTGAAGCCCAGCGTGAGCGTGCCCACCGGCAGGGCCTGGATGCGCGCCGCTCTCGCGTTGCCGCCGACCACGCGGGCGGCGAAGCCGATCCGGGTCTTGTCGATGACGATCCAGGCCAGCACACAGGCCACGATGCCCACCACCAGGCCGTAGTGCACGTCCAGGCCGGGCAGAGTGCCCAGCTTGTGAGTCGCGTCGATGGGCGCCGTGGACGGCTTGTTCAGGCTGCCGGGGTCGCGCAGCGGCCCTTCCACGAAGTGGTTCAGCAGCGCCACGCCGATGTAGGCCATCAGCAGGCTGGCGATGGTTTCGTTCACCCCGCGCCAGTGGCGCATGGCGCCGACCGCGCCGATCCAGAGGCCGCCGGCCAGCATGCCCGCGACCGCCATCGCGCCGATGCCGGCCAATGCCCCCGCGCCCTGCATCGCCACGCCCGTGGCACCGGCGGCGAGGCCGCCGAGCACGAGGGCGCCCTCGCCGCCGATCACCACCAGGCCGAGACGCGCGGGAAGCGCCACACAGAGAGCCGCGAGCAGCAGCGGCGCCGTGCGCGAGAGCGTGTTCTCCCACGAGAACGTCGTTCCGAATCCGGCCTTGTAAACGAGCTGGTAGAACTGCACCGGGGACTTGCCCAGGGCCAGCAGGAACAGCGAGAACGCCGCCAGCCCGACGATCAGCGCCCCCGCCGGAATGACGATCCGCTCAGCGCGCCTGGCGAAGGCTGCCCGCCACCCCGCCGGGCTGACGGGGCGGACGAGATCGCCGGGGGATACAGTGGCGGCCATGATGGCGGGAGGGCGCGTGTCCGAAGGGCTTGGCGGCGGTCGGGGAGCGCTGTCAGGAGGTCGACCCGATGACGCCTTCGACCAGGTAGTCCATCTTCTCGAGTTCGACGTCCGACTCCACGAAGGCCTGGCCGGCCGTGGCGATGGTCTTGCCCGTGTTGTCCTGCAGCGGGCCCCGGATGACCGCGTACCCGCCTTTCATGATCTCGGCCTTCGTGTCCTCGAACTGCTTGCGGGCGGCCTCGGTCACGGCCGGACCGAGCGGGCTCATCTTGACGAAGCCTTCGGCCAGACCGCCGCGGACGAAGTTGTCGATCGGCTTGCCGTCGATCGTGGCCTGCACCATGTCCTGGTAGACCTTGGCCCAGTTCCACTCCGCGCCGGTGAGGTACTTGTCCGGTGCCAGCGGCGACTGGTTCGCGTGGTAGCCACAGACATAGGCGCCCCGTCCGGCGGCCGTCTCGACCACGACCTTCGGGCCGTCCACGTGGCAGGTGATGACGTCCGCGCCCTGGTCGCAGAGTGCGTTCGTCGCCTCGGCCTCCTTCACCGCCAGTGACCACTCCCCGGTGAAGATCACCTGGCAGGTGATCGACGGATCCACGGCGCGCGCGCCGAGCAGGAACGAATTGATGTTCAGGAGGACCTGCGGGATCGGTTTCGCGGCGACGAATCCGATCCGCTTGGACTTGGACATGTGGCCGGCCACGATTCCGTTCAGGTACTGGCCCATGCCGATGTAGCCGAAGTACGAGCCGACGTTCTTCGGGTGCTTGTCCGCCGACCAGAGGCCGCCGCAGTGCTGGAAGCGCAGGTCGGGATACTTGGGCGCGACCGTCAGGATGTGCGGGTCGAAGTAACCGAACGAGGTCGGGAACAGCAGGGACGCCCCGTCGAGCTCGATCATGCTCTGCATGGTCTTCTGGGCGTCGACGGTCTCGGCGACGTTCTCTTCCTCGATCACCGTCACGCCGGACATCTTCTTGACCGCCGCCGCGCCCTCCGCATGGGCCTGGTTGTAGCCGTAGTCGTCCTTCGGGCCCACGTAGATGAAGCCCACCGTGAGGCCCGCTGCGCGGGCCGCGGACCAGGGCAGAGCCATCGCCAGGGCGCCGCCGGCGCCCATCTGCAGAATGCGTCGGCGGGACGAATGGATTCGGACGGAACTCATGGAATTTCCTCGCAAGGGCTGGCCGGGCGTCGGCCGTCGTGTCTTCACCGGGGTTGGCCCCGTGCCGGGGCAACCCGTTCGAGGCAGATGCTAGGGACGATTACCGGTTCGGTCTGCTGCTAAGATTTCAGCGCACCGTTGCAAAATCTGCATCGGTAAAGCGGGTGCACGCCCGCAAACGGAAACCCCGATGCGTCATCTCCAATCGCTGCGCTTCGTCGAAGCCGTCGCGCGGTCCGGGTCGATCCGGGGGGCGGCCGAGAGCCTCGCCATCACCCCCTCGGCGCTCAACCGGCGAATCCTCGCGCTGGAGGAGGAGCTGGGCGTTCCCATCTTCGAACGGCTCCCGCGCGGCGTGCGGCTGAGCGCGGCGGGCGAACTGCTCATCCAGACCATCCGCGCCCATGTTTCGGACTTCGAGCGCCTGCGCTCGCAGATCGCGGATCTCTCCGGCGTGCGTCGCGGCCATGTGGCGATCGCCTGCAGTCAGGCCCTTCTGCCGCACTTCCTGCCCGAGCAGATCGCTGCCTATCGCGCCGAGCATCCCGGCGTCACCTTCGGCGTGTACCTGCGGGACAGGGCGGCCGCCGAACAGGCGCTGATCGAACACGATGCCGATCTGGCGCTCGTCTTCGAGCCGGTCAGGATGGCGGATTTCGAAGTTCTCAGTGCGGTACGTCAGCAGATGCACGCGGTGCTGGCGCCCGGCCATCCGCTCGCCGCCCGCGAGACGCTGCGCCTGCGTGACTGCCTGCAGTACCCGGTGGCCCTGCCGGCCCTGCGATACGGAGTACGCCATCTGCTCGAAGCAGCCGTGCGGCGTTCGTCCTTGCAGTTGGACCCGGTGATCGAGTCGGACAGCTTCGAGTTCCTGCGGAACAGCGCGCAGAGCGAGTCGATCGTTTCGTTCCAGATCCCGATCGGGCTGGCCCTGCAGGACCCCGATGCGGGCTATGTCGCCCGCCCGATCGACGTGCGCGATGTGGCCGTGGGTTCTCTTTACTTCGGACAGCTGCGCAGCCGCTCGCTGCCGGTGGCGGCGGCGCGGTTCGCGGACCGGGTCGCGGCGGTCCTGCAGGCGCGGTTCGGTTAGGCGGGCGTCCTGCCGGGAACCCGGGAATCCCGCATCCGGCGTCGAGAACGGCAAGGCTGACCGGCCTGACTAAAATGCCCCGCGTCGATCTCTCGGAGGCCGGACGAACGATGCGCGCAGGCGGGGAACCCTCGGTCACCACGGCCGAACTCGAGCGTGCCTACCGCGCCGACGGCAGGTTCGTCCTGTCGCTGGCCCCGTGGATGTTCATCGTCGGAATGGGCATCGAAGCGGCCTCGCACTGGCGGACAGGCCCCGCGTACGTGTTCTGGCCCCACCTGACGATGGCGGTCGCCAGTGCGGCGCTGCTGGTTGCCGTGCGGTTCAAGGCCGTCGGGCAGCGGTACCC
>JAUIAI010000244.1 GCA_030425615.1 Gammaproteobacteria bacterium | reverse complement strand
GCCACCGCCTCGAGCGTGGCCACGGGCTCGAAGCCCTCGGACGGGAAGATCATGGTGGCGCCGCGCGTCACACAGGCGAGCGTGCCCATGACCATGCCGAAGCAGTGGTACAGCGGCACCGGAATGCACAGCCGGTCGGTCTCCGAGAGGCGGATGCGCGCGGCCACCTGATCCGCGTTGTTGACGATGTTCCGGTGCGTGAGCGTGGCCCCCTTGGGGGAACCCGTGGTGCCGCTCGTGAACTGGATGTTGATGGGATCGTTGCGATCCAGACCGGCACCGATGGTCTCGAGATCGGCGGGTTGGTCACGGCCGAGCGCCATCAGGGCGGAGAAGTTCATCATGCCGGCACTTGGCTCGTCGCCGAGCCGGACCACCAGCCGCAGGTTCGGCAGGCGTGCCGCGCGCAACGCGTTGGGTTGGCAACCGTCCAGCTCTGGCGCGAGTTCGCGAAGCATGCCCAGGTAGTCGGAGGACTTGAACCGCGCGGCAGTGATCAGGGCCGTGCAGCCCACCTTGTTCAGGGCGTACTCGAGCTCCGAGAGCCGGTAGGCCGGGTTGATGTTCACGAGGATCAGACCCAGACGGGCGGTGGCGAACTGGGTGAGTACCCACTCGGCCCGGTTCGGCGACCAGATGCCGATGCGCTGCCCCTTCTCCAGACCCACGGCGGCAAGCCCGCTGGCCAGCGTGTCGACCTCGGCCATGAACTCGCGCCAGGTCATGCGCGCGCCCGTGGTGGCGTCGACGAGCGCATCGCGATCACCGTGCCGCGCCGCGGTGTCGGCCAGCACGGCGCCGATGGTGGCCTCGATCAGCGGCGGCTCGGTCTCGCCACGCACGTGGGAACGCCCTTCGATCGGACGCAGTTGCAGATCTCGTTGCGATTGGGTCATCGCGGTCTCCTCGACAAACCTCTTCTGTTTCGCCACGCGCCACGAGGCGGCCCCGGGCTGCCCGGGCAGCCGGGGTTTCCGCCGGCCCGGCATCGGCCGGGTTGCGCCCCGGGCATGCAGTGTACCGCCCCGGCCCCGTCCGGGCGGGACTCAGAGCGGCTCGAACAGTCCGAGGAGGTCTTCGGCCTGCAGGCCGCTGGCACCGTCCAGGGACTCGCCCAGGACTGCATCGGCCAGCTCGGCCTTGTCGGCCTGCATCGCGAGGATGCGCTCCTCGACCGTGCCGGCAGCGATGAGCTTGTACACGAACACCGCCTTTTCCTGACCGATGCGGTGGGCGCGATCGGTGGCCTGGTTCTCGGCCGCCGGGTTCCACCACGGGTCGTAGTGGATGACCGTGTCGGCCGCGGTGAGATTCAGGCCGACGCCGCCCGCCTTGAGCGAGAGCAGGAAGATGCGCGCCTCGCCGTCCTGGAACGAGGCCACCGCAGCCGCGCGATCCTGCGTGCGGCCGTCGAGTCGGGCGCGCTGAACCTTGCGCAGCGCCGGATCGGCGTCCAGCCGCTGCTCGATCAGGTCCAGCATGCTGGTGAACTGGGAGAACACGAGCGCCTTGCGGCCTTCGTCGGCCAGTGTGGTCAGGAGATCGACGAGCGCATCGAGCTTGGCGGAATGTCGCACGCGCGCGGCCGCCGGAAGTTTGACCAGCGCCGGATCGCAGCACGCCTGGCGCAGCTTCATCAGTGCATCAAGAACCAGCAGATGATTGCGTGCCAGTCCACCGTCGGCGAGCGCCTCCCGCACCCGCTGGTCCATGGTGGCGCGGATCGATTCGTAGAGATCGCGCTGGTCGGGGGGGAGTTCGATCCGTTGCACGATCTCGCTGCGCGCCGGAAGATCGGACAGGACCTCGCGTTTGGTCCTGCGCAACATGAACGGGCGCAGTCGCCGGGTCAGTGCCCGCATGCGTTCCCTGCCGTCGGTCTCGTCGCCGCGGCGCTCGATCGGGTGTCGATAACGCCGGCGGAACGATTCCTCGCTGCCGAGCAGCTCGGGCACCGCGAAGCGCATGATGGACCAGAGCTCGCCCAGATGATTCTCGAGCGGCGTCCCCGTGAGCGCCAGCCGGTGATCGGCCTGCAGGCCGTGCAGGGACTGCGCCGCCCGGGTTCTCGGATTCTTGATCGCCTGCGCTTCGTCGGCGATCACCGCATGCCAGCGCCGCGCGCCGAGCTCCTCGATGTCACGCGGCAGGAGCGCGTAGCTGGTGAGCACGATGTCCGCCTCGTCGATGCGCGCGAACACCTTGCGCCGGGACGGGCCGGTGGCATCCAGAACACTGAGCCCGGGCGCGTGCCGGCGCGCCTCGTGGGCCCAGTTGAACACGAGCGAGGTGGGCGCGACCACGAGCACCGGCGCCTGCAGTCGCGAGTTCTCCTTCTCGCAGGCCAGATGCGCGAGCACCTGGATGGTCTTGCCCAGACCCATGTCGTCGGCCAGCACACCGCCGAGCCCCGCCCGGGCGATGAACTGCAGCCAGTTCAGACCGGTGAGCTGATATGGGCGCAGGGTCGCTCCGAGCATCGCGGGCGGCGCCACCTCGGGCACCGCGTCGAGCCCCTCGAAGGCGTCGCGCAGGCGGGCGACGGCGTCGGGCTGACGGATGTCCGGCAGTGCCTGCGCGAGTCGTGCGGCCGAGAGTGCGTCGAACTCCAGACGGACGTCCCGCCGGGGTTCCTCGACGACCCCGGGATCGCCGTCGAGGGCGGAATCGGGGGGGGCTTCGGCATCCTGGTCGGCAGCAGCGGCCTCCGCTTCGAGCCGCGGCCCGGCCGGGACTTCGCGCACCCCGTCGGGTTCGATCCACTGTGCGACCGCCTCGGCCAGCGGGGCCAGGCGCTCCAGCGGAACAGCCGCGTGGCCCCCGTCTGGCAAAGAGACCCAGAGCGTGCCGTTGGCACAGTGCCGTTCGCGCCAGCGCTCGAAACCGCCGGCCGCCACGACCTGCGCCAGCACCGGCGCGAGATCCACCCGCTGATTGCCCACCCGCAGGCCGGACTGCAGGGTGAACCACGCACCGGCCCGGTCGCGGCGGCCGCCGGCCGCGGGCCTGAAGCCCACATCGAGTTCCGCGCGACGATGGACGCGGGGACCGGCCGCGGCCCTGTCGTCGACCTCCCAGCCACGGGCCTGGAGCAGCGGCACGAGCTCGTGTCGGATGCGCAGCGCCGTCAGACCGCGTGCGGGCACCGCGAGCAGCAGTGCATGGCTCTCTCCGCCCGCGACCGCCACCGTGGCCGAACCGCCCATCAGCGAACCGCGCTGGACGTCGACCGTGGCGTCGTCCGGCAGCAGCGACTCCAACGCCTCGCGTACGAACGCGAGCGCCTCGCGCTCTGCCGCCTCGTCGGTATAGAGCAGGGCGAGTCCGTCGTCGGCGTCGATCCGGCGCGCGCCGCCGCTGAGCAGCGGCTGGCGATGACCCTCGTAGTCCGCCTGCAGTCCGACCACGAGATAGGACTGTTCTCCCCGGGCGCCGCGACGGGCGCCGCTCGCGCGCACCGGACGGGCCAGTCGCGCATCACTGAGCCGCAACACGGGCACGAGCGGGGCCCGGATCTCGCGGACCGACTGCTCGGGGAGCTCGGGAACCGTGTCGCGGAGCGCGGGCCGGTCGCGCAGGCGCGTGTGCAGCGCGAGCGCGACCTCCGGAGCCACCACGGCGGGGACGGGCGCCGCGTTGCGCAGCCAGGCCATCAGACCGTCGGGCCAGTCGCCCTGCACGGGACCGAGCCGGCCCTTGTCGGTGTCCAGCCAGCACGGCGGCTGGACGTAGAGCGGCTGGGCCGCATCCTTGAGCAGGAGGCCGAGCTGCCAGCCGCCCCCCTCGCCCGGTGAGCGCTCCCATTGGAGGCGGGCAGCGCGGGGATTGCCGGCCGCCAGCGGCTGCAGCTCCCGGCCCGGGTCGGGCTCCTCGAGGAACAACCTCTGGGCCCGCACGAGCATCAACAGCAACTCGCCGGCGCGCGTACCGGTGAGCGTGAATTCAGCTGCCTTGCCACCCGGCTCGCGCATCAGCATCGCCGCGGCCTGGATGTCCGTGTCGTCCCAGAACGCGGGAGGTGCGCCGACCTGGTCGCGCAGCGCGGTGTACGGGTCCACGCGCTCGAGGCGGCCTTCTTCGTCGAAACGCGCGCGCACCACGGCGATCCGCGCCTGGCGGCCCGAAGCCCTGAGGACGTAGAGCAGCGAAGCGCCGGGAGCGCTGGTGGCGGGCGAGTCGGCGACGCCGTCGAGTTCTCCGACCCAGGCGATCACCCGCTCACGGTTGGCCCGCAGCAGGGCGCGCGCCGCGCCGCCGTCGTCACCGGCCGCCGGCCGAGCCGGCCGGATCCAGGACGCGGCGATGTCGGGGCGGACCGGCTCGGCGGCGGCGATCTTCGCGACCGGTTCGAGCGTGGTCTGCGCCGCCTCGTCGTCGAGCCAGGCGAAAAGGATCGCCACCCCGTGCTTGCAATTGATGGCCGTCGGGCACGAACAGGTGCTGGCGAAACGGATGCGTTCGCCCCCGCGCGTGCGGCTCAGGCGCACACGGGTCTGGTAGACGTCGCTGTCGCGGCTGCCCCGCACCTGCGCCGACAGCCGGCCGGGCTCGATAGCGGTCACCGGGCCGACACGGTCGCGAAGGAACACCTCGCGCCCGCGCGCGATCGTGCCGGCGTCGGGCCCGGAAAGGGCGGCCCCGGTACGGGCCGTGAACAGACTGTGCAGGTTCAAGGGCGGAGTCGGTTCGGTCGTTCAATGAGCCAGCCTAGCGCGCGCCGCGCACGCCGCACGCCTGCGCCTTCCGGCACCGGATGCGCGTACCCGACGGGCAGGCGAACGGCCCGAACACCCGTTGTCCTGCCGAAACAGACCCGTGCGCGCAGGCCAATCCGACATGATAACCGGCCCCCACCCGCCGCCGGAGCGGTTGCCTGTACACGCATCACGGATCTCGCGGGCAAGCCCGCCCGGGGACCGGCGCTTGCGCTAGATCAACACCCGTCACGACCGGGATGGGGATACTGGAGGCGTCATCCGGGAGCAGGCATCCCGCCCGGCTCCGGGCTCGTAACCACTGGCAGGAGATTCCGTGTCGCAACTCGTCGATAACCATCCTCTGGGTCGAGACTTTCCCGAGCTCAAAGACAGGATCCACGAACTGAAGACCAGCAACACTCACTTCTCGAAGCTGTTCGATGAATACGAATCCGTCGATCGGGACGTCGTGCGCGCCGAACAGGGGGTCGAAAACGTCGGGGATTTCGACCTCGAAGACATGAAGAAGAAGCGCCTGTTGCTCAAGGACGAGCTCTACGCGATGCTCAAGCAAGCGTGAAGCTGTTCACCCCCCCGGCGGCACATCACGGCCGTCGGGCTTCCTTTCGCCCCTGAGCGTGACGCGTCGCACATCAGGTCGCTCCAGCCGTTCC
>JAUIAI010000243.1 GCA_030425615.1 Gammaproteobacteria bacterium | reverse complement strand
CCCGGTTAGGGCAGAGGCGCGCGAGCTCGGCGTGGAAGTCCAGCTCGGCCAGGCGCTGTCGGTACTCCTCTTCGCCCGAACGGGGCGGGTCCTCGTACAGGTGAACCGTTGCCTGCAGCCGCGCGAATGCCCCCGGGTCCAGACGGCCGGCCGCTGACGCCGCCAGCTCGGGCTCGATCCAGCGACGCAGCGCGTAGATGTCGGACAGGGATGGCGGCTCGAACAGAAAGAGATTGTCCAGCATGCGTATTGCGTGCTCGGGCGTGATGGCATCGACGAACACGCCGCCGCCCGGCCCGGTCTTCGAACGGATCAGCCCCTGGAATTCGAGAATCTTCTGCGCCTCGCGCATGGAGCCCCGCGACGCCTTGTGGGTGACCGGAAGCAACCACTGCGCGGGCACACGATCCCCCGGGCGCAGACCGGCGCCCAGGATCTGCTCTCGCACCCGCTCCGCGATTCGGTCCGGGATCTTGCGGCGCTGGGGCGCGGGGTTTTCCGGAGTGTCGGGGCCGGAGGATCCGGCGGATTCAGGGGTCGGCATGGGTCAACGGGAAAAAACAGGCTACGAGCGCTCGCGCATCGCCCGGACACGACGCCAGCGCGGGGGCCTCGCGACGACAGCGATCCTGCGCCCTTGGACAGCGTGCCGCGAACGAGCAGCCGGGCGGCGGCGCCAGCGGATCGGGCAACTCGGCATCGGCCGCGGGCGGAGGGGCCAGACGGCGGCCCGGAACCGGCACGGAGTCGAGCAGCAGCCGGGTGTAGGGATGCCGAGGCGCGCGGAACAGATTATCCGCCGAGGCGTATTCGACGACGCTGCCGAAGTACATGACGGCCACCGTGTCGCAGAGGCTCTCCACGACGGCCAGATCGTGACTGATGAAGACGTACGTGAGCCCGCGTTCGCGCTGAAGCTCGCGCAGCAATGCCAGTACCTGGGCCTGGATGGAGACGTCGAGCGCGGACACCGGCTCGTCGAGCACCACCACACCGGCCTCGGCAGCGAGCGCCCGGGCGATGCCGATGCGCTGGGCCTGTCCGCCCGAGAATTCGTGCGGGTAGCGTTCGAGCCATTGCTCGGACAAGCCCACGTCGCGGATGAGACGCGCGATCCGCTCGCGACGTTGCGCCGCGTCCAGACCGAGCAGATGGCGCATCGGCGCCTCCAGGATGGTGCCCACCGTCTTGCGTGGATTCAGCGCAGCCACCGGATCCTGGAAAACGTACTGAACGCCGCCGGGCCCGGCCGGAACGTCCACGCGCTCCACACTGCCGCTGCTCGGCGAATCGAGGCCGACCAGGATGCGCGCCAGCGTGGACTTGCCGCAGCCCGATTCACCGACCACGCCGAGTGTGCGCCCGCGCGGTACGTCCAGCGAGACGTCGCGCAGGGCATGCAGGACGGGCCGCGGCCGCCACGGCGCCGGGCGCTCGAGCACGAAGCGCCGCGAGATGTGCCGCGCCCGCAGCGCGGCCGTCTGATCCGTCCGGTGCGACGTACCGTTCGCGGCGGACGCATCAAGGCGTTCGGGTGCGGCGGACCCATCGTGACCTTCTGGCGCGTCCGGCGCGAGAGCGCGTTGCGACGGGAGCCCGGCGCCTGACCGTTCGCGCTCAGCCATGGGCCGCTCCCGCGCGCGGCGACCGCTTCCCGGCCGCCTCCAGCGGGAAGTTGCAGGCCACCCGCCGTCCCGGTTCGAGATCGACGAGTGACACGGACCGCGTACATTGCGGCTGCACCCGGGGGCATCGCGGAGCGAAGGCGCAGCCGGGCGGCAGCGCGTCCGTCGGCGGCGGCTGACCCGCGATGGGATCGCCGACGCGGCGACCGCCCCCGAGCACGGGAACGCAGTCGATCAGTGCGGCCGTGTAGGGATGGGCCGGCGCGCGCATGACGGCATCGGCCGGGCCGGTTTCCACGATCCGGCCCGCGTACATGACGGCCACCCGGTCACAGATCGCCGAGACGACCCCGAAATCGTGGGTGATGAACAGCATGGCAAGACCGCGTTCGCGGCGCAGGTCGTGCAGCAGCGCCAGGACCTGCGCCTGCACGGTGACGTCCAGGGCCGTGGTCGGTTCGTCGGCGATCAGCAGCTCGATGTCGTGGGCGAGCGCCATGGCGATGCCGACCCGCTGGCGCATCCCGCCCGAGAGTTCGTGCGGATAGGCGTCCAGGCGGGCACGGGCGTTCGGCAGCCGCACCTGCTCGAGCAGCGCCACCGCGCGCGCGCGCGCCTGGCTGCGCGGAATCCGCTCGTGCGCGCGAACCGCCTCGACGAGTTGGGCGCCCACCGTGAACAGCGGATGCAGCGTGGCCAACGGATCCTGGAAGACGTGGGCCACGCGGGCGCCCCGCAAGGCGCGCAGTCGCTTCGCGTGCGCGGACAGCAGATCCTCTTCGTGCAGCAGGGCCCGCCCGCCCGTGATGACTCCCGGAGGCGACGGTACCAGTCCCATCAGCGAGAGCGCGCTCACGGACTTGCCCGAGCCGGACTCACCGACCAGGCCCAGGCATTCGCCCGCCGACAGATGCCAGTCGACGCCGTTCACCGCGTGCATGACCCGGCCCCCGATGTGGAACTCGGTGCGCAGGGCTTGCACGTCCAGCAGCCGCGCCACGGGCCCGGCGCGACCCGTGAGGGGCGCCTCCGACTCAGGCGCGAGGACCGGGGCACTCGGTGCATCCGCCGCGGAAGGATCCGGTCCGGCCCCGTGCACCGGGTTCGTCGCATCGCGACGGACAGTCGTGCGCGACGTGGGCCGCACCGGCTCTCCGGCTCGAAGCCGGGGGTCCAGCAGATCGCGCAGGCCGTCCCCGAGCAGGTTCACGGCCATGACGAGCGCGAAGATCATCAGCCCGGGCACGACGGTGACGTGCGGCGCGTTGAACATCACCTTGCGACCCTCGCCGAGCATCGATCCGAGATCGGCCTGCGGGGGCTGGGCGCCGAGGCCGAGAAAGGACAGGCCCGCGGTCTCGAGGATCATCCAGCCGAAGGTGGTGGACATGGTGACCACGATCACGGGCAGGACATTGGGCAGAACCTCCGTGAACATCACCCGCGGTGGGGACATGCCGGCCAGGCGAGCGGCGTCGACGAACTCCCGCCGCGACAGGCCCAGCACGATGCCGCGGATATTGCGTGCGAAGAAGGGTACGTTGACGATGGCGATGGCCACCAGCGCGTTGAGCAGTCCGGGGCCCAGCACCGCGACGATGGCCAGTGCCAGCAGGATGTAGGGAAAGGCCATGACAGTATCGATGCCACGCATCAGCACCGTGTCGGTCCGACCGTGCGCGAAGCCGGCCAGCAGACCGATGAGCGAGCCGATCGTGGCTGCGATCAGGGTCGCGACCGCACCGACGGCGAGGCTGACCCGAGTGCCCCAGACGAGGCGCGCGAGCAGGTCGCGGCCAAGCGCGTCGGTGCCCAGCGGGTGCCCGTCGCTGAACGGCGGCAGCAGTCGCCGGGCCGGGGCGGTGGCGTCCGGATCCGGCAGGCCGAGCCAGGGCGCGGCGAGCACCACCAGAACCACCACCAGCAGACCGACGAGCCCGCCCAGGGCGAGGGGGTGGCGCGTGAGACGCGCGAGCACGGTCATTCGCGCAGCCTCGGGTCGAGCCAGGCCTGGGCCAGATCGGCCAGCAGATTGAACAGGACGTAGGCTGCTGCCACGACGAGCACGCCACCCTGCACGAGCAGGATGTCGCGCGTGGAGATGGCCTTGACCAGCATGGATCCGATCCCTGGCCACTGGAACACCGTTTCCACGTATACGGCACCGCCGATCACGAACCCCGCCTGGATGCCGATGACCGGCACCACGGTGACGAGTGCCGGCACCAGTGCGTGCCGCAGCACCACCCGCCACTCGGAAACGCCCTTGGCCCGGGCGGTACGGATGTAGTCCTGGCGCAGCACCTCGAGCATGGCGGTCCGGGTCAGCCGCGCGATCACCCCGGTGGCCACGATGGCGAGCGTGATCGCGGGCAGAGTCAGGTGATGCACCAGATCCGGCAGGTCGCCGCCGCCATAGATCGCGAACATGCCGCTGACCGGGAACCAGCGCAGACTCACGGCAAAGCCGAGGATCAGCAGCAGCCCGAGCCAGAACGAGGGGATCGAGATGCCGATCAGAACGGCGAGGGTGACACCGCGATCGAGCCAGGTGGATTGCCGGATCGAGGCCACGACGCCGGCGGCGATTCCAACGAGCGTGCACAGCAGGAGCGCCGTCCCGGCCAGCAGTGCGGTGGCCGACAACCGCTCGAAGACCTCGTCCCGCACCGGCCGGTTCAGCGTATACGAGCGCCCGAGATCACCTTCGAGCAGATTCCCGAGCCAGTGCAGGTACTGCTCGGGCAGCGGCCGGTCGAGCCCGAGCGCGGCGTTCAGCCGTTGCACGTTCTCGGGCGTGGCGTACGAGCCGAGAATGGCCGTGGCCGGATCGCCCGGGATCAGCGCCATGATCACGAAAACGATCACGGTCAGCCCGAGCAGGACCGGAACGGCGGCCAGCAGCCGCTTCAGGAAGTAGGCGCCCATGGACGAGGCCGGGCGGACACCTGCCCGGCACCTGCGTTCAGCCGCCCTTGCCGACCTTTTGCAGCATCAGGAAGAAGGAAGGCTGCAATTCGAAGCCCGTGACTTCGGTACGCGTCACGGCGTTCTGCTTCCAGTTCGCCACGAACACCCAGGGCGCGTCTTCGACCACCAGCCGCTGCATCTGCTTGTAGAGCTTCGCGCGTTCTGTCTGATCCGTGCTGCGGCGTGCCGCCTCGAGCAGCTTGTCGACGGCCGGGTTCGAGTAGTAGCCGGAGTTGAAGCCACCGTCCTCGGGGAAGGCGCCCGAACGCAGGGCGAGGAACGGCAGCGTGTCGGGATCGTTGGTCATCCAGGCCATCTCGGCCATGTCTGCCTTGCCCTCGAGGCCCGGATTCACCTTGCCGAGGAACGTGTTCCACTCGTATGTCTCGATTTCCACGGGCATCCCCACGGCTTTGAGGTCCGCCTGGATCGCCGTGCCCATGGCCACGGGATCGAGCATGCCGGAGCCGCCCTCCGTGACATAGAACGTGACCGGCTCACCGTCGTAGCCGGCCTGCTGAAGCAGTTCGCGCGCCTTGTCCGGATCATGCGGATACGGCTCGAGCGCCTCGTCGTAAGCCCAGGCGAACGCCGGCGGCGTGGGACCCGCGGCCACCTCCGCGGTGCCCTGGAGGATGTTCTCCACGATGGCCTGTTTGTCGATGGCGTAGTTGGCCGCCTGCCGGACGCGCTTGTCGCTGAAGGGGCCTTCCCTGGAATTGAGGATCAGGAACCAGACGTGCGGGCCCGCCTGCTCGTGTACCGTGAAGCGGTCGTCGTCGCG
>JAUIAI010000242.1 GCA_030425615.1 Gammaproteobacteria bacterium | reverse complement strand
ACGCCACCACCACGCGGGTGCCGCTCTTGAAGTCCAGGCCCAGGTTCAGCCCGTTGATGCCGATGAAGACCGCGCCGATGGCCACGGGCACGAACGAGATCGCGAGCCACAGGCGCCACTTGCCGACGAAGTCGAACTTCCAGCGGGGCTCGCGCACCTCCAGCCCCAGCACCTTCGGATCGGAGAACGCCTTGGTACCCGAGATGCCCTCGATGATGAGGCGGGTCACCACGACTGCGGTGAAGAACGACAGCAGCACCAGGTCGGCCATGACGCGCCAGTTCGCAGCTTCGGCCGCGAACGCGCCCAGGGTGAGCGTGCCGGCTTCAACGGCCATGCCGTGCGTGCTGGCCCAGAGGTCGATGGCGAACACGGTCATGCCGATGGCGCCGAACGGCACCAGGCCGATTTCCACCTGCCGGCGCGACAGGGATTCGCACGCAAGTGAACCCGCGCCGATGCCCACCGAGAACAGCACCAGCAACAGCGAGGCCACTTGTTCGTTGCCGCCCAGCACCTCGCGTGCGAACACGGGGAACTGCGCGAGGAAGATGGCGCCGAAGCACCACATCCACGAGATGCCGAGAATCGAGCGGAACACGGTCTTGTCGGTGTGCGCCAGACGCAGGTTGCGCCAGGTTTCGGAGATCGGGTTGGGGTTGATGCGAAGGTCGGCGTCCAGCGACGGCGAGGCCGGCACACCGGCGGCTGTGACGCGCCCGAGCACGGCCAGCGCCAGACAGCCCACGGCCACCCAGACGGGGCCGACTTCGGGAATCGCGATCAGCAGGCCGCCGGCCACGTTGCCGAGCAGAATGGCGACGAAGGTGCCCATCTCCACCATGCCGTTGCCACCGGTGATTTCGTGCTCGTCCAGGTGCTGCGGCAGGTAGGCGTATTTCAGTGGGCCGAACACGGCCGATTGCGCACCCATGAGAAAGATGCACGCCAGCAGCAGTGGAATCTGGCCGAGCGCCAGGCCGATGGCGGCCAGCGCCATGATGCCGATCTCGCTGTTCTTCAGAGCGCGTATGAGCCAGGCCTTGTCGATCTTGTCGGCGAGCTGGCCGCTGGTGGCCGACAGCAGCATGAACGGCGCGATGAACAGCGCACCGATCACCAGGCCGGCGCTGGCCGGCGGCAGCCAGTCGAGTTGCAACTGGTAGGTGACCATCACGGTCAGCGCAAACTTGAACAGGTTGTCGTTGGCGGCGCCCAGGAACTGGGTCCAGAAGAACGGCGCGAAGCGGCGCTGGCGCAGCAGGGCGAACTGGTTGGTTTCGCCGTGGTCGTGGGGCGGGTCGGCAGGGCGCGGGGCCGCCCGGGAGGGGCGGGTGGCCTTGGCATCGGCCGTTGACGTGTGATGGGCGTCGGACATCAGAGTCTCGGTTTGATTCTGTGGGGTTCGGGGCCGTTCAGCGCAGTTCGGCGCGATACGGTCGCGCTTCGGTCGTGGATTGCGGTGTTCGTGGCGGCCCTCCGCCCCCATGGCGGCGCGAAGAGCCGCGATCTCACTCCAGGAGTACCGCCGTCGAGCCATAGCCGGCCGCATTCAGCCAGCCGAGCAACGAGTCGGCGGTGACCGTCTCCACCCGGTTGCGCTGCAACTGCCGGCTCGGGTGGTCGTCGAAGCGCACGTTCGCGCGGGTCAGGGTGGCACCGAAGCGCCTGGCGGCGCTGATGCGCAGGGTGCCGGGCCGGTAGTCGTGCATCATCAGCCAGGCCTGGGCGACGCGGCGGTTCTTCACCGAGGGCTCGAGCGCCAGGGTGAGCGTCTCCAGCACCCACGCATTGGACTGCTGGTAGGTCTGCGACCACGGGTAGGCCACCATGCTGTAGTCGCGCTCGTGCAGCGCGCGCAGCCGGCGGGCGTCGGTCATCAGGGGTTGCAGCGCGGCCTGCACCTGCGCGGTGGGAATCACGATGGCGGCCTGCCAGCGAAACGGCTGATCGTTGAAGAATTCCGCCAGCCCCTGCCGGTACAGGTCGCTATGGTCAGTTCCGCAGCGGTTCAGCATGTGCACGACCCGCCATGTGCCGGGGCGGTGCTGTGCGGTCGCTTCATGGTCGGCCTGGGCGCCATCGACGGATAGCGGGGCAGCGGCCTGCAGCCGCCTTGGTTCTTCGCGATAGACAAACGCCGCATGAGAGAACCGCAGGCCGTAGGCGCGAAGGTCCTGGCCGGCCCGGGCGATGATCGCCACCTTCGCGCCGCTCTGGTCGAGCCACTGCGCCGTGCGTGCGGCGAGCGAGAAGGTCTTGGTCAGCGCAACCTGGTTGGGTCGGTAGGGCTCGCAACTCTGGCCGGCCTGCGCTGGCAGCGAGGCCAGCACGATGCCGCCGGCCAGTGACAGTGCCACGCGCCGCAGCCAGCGGCCGACCGACGCGCGTGATGCCTCTGACCGGGTCGTTGCGCTCGGCTCCACTGCGTAAGCCGGGCTCGTGTGAGTCGGCTTCGCGGCGCGAGCCCTGGTCGCGTGGGTGCGGTCCATGGCGCCATCCGGTTTCATTTCGATGTTCATCGAGCGAGGTCCTCAGAACGTGATGCGTTCGTGGTGCATCAGCCGCCGACCCACCTCGTTCGGAATGAACGCGATGACCTCGCCCGCTGCAAGCAGCAATGTCCCGGCGCTCACGGTCACGGTACGGACGGTGGTGCCCGCGGTCACCAGGCTGGCGCCTGCGGCGCTGCCGGCCAGCTGGATGACCGCGCGTGCACCGCTCGAGGCCTGCTCGACGATCCACACCGCGCCGTCGGCACTCGCCTGCACGGCGACCACCGTCAGCAGCGCCGGGCCGGCAAGCGCCAGGCTGGCGACTGAGGCACTTACGGCGATCGGCACCACGGCCGACAGCGCGGAGAGCTCACTCGCGGTGGAGAGGGTCTCGGATTGCGCCAGGACAGGGGCGGGGAGCGCGGCCAGCGAGCTGCCGGCAAGTACGGCGGCCAGGGCCAGTGCCGCAGCGCGCGTTTGGGGGTGAGACATGATCGACCTCCTCGGGTCCGTTGAAAACGGAGGCGATCATCGTTTCGGTGTGCGGGTGGTGCAATAAAAAGACACGAAGTCTCTTCTGGAAGGCTGACAGGTACTATCTGGAGATACTTTTTTCCGGGCGTCTCCCTTGGCAAGCACCCAGGAACTGGTCACCGCCCTGAAGCGCGAGCTGCGCGTGGCGGGCATCACCTACCGCGCTCTGGCCGCCCGCCTGGCGCTGAGCGAGTCCTCGGTCAAGCGCATGTTCTCGCGCGGCGAGATCACCCTGGCCCGCATCGACAGCATCCTGACCCTGCTCGGCATCGACTTCGCCGATCTGGCCCGCGGCATTGCCGCGGCGCAGCCGTTGCCGAACCAGCTCACCGAAGATCAGGAGCGCGCGCTGGTGGCCGAGCGCGAACTGCTGCTGGTGGCCATCTGCTGCCAGAGTGAGTGGAGCTTCGAGCAGATCCTGGAGTTCTACGCTCTGACGCCCGCCGCCGTGGTGCAACGCATGGCCCGCCTGGACCGCATCGGCGTGATTCAGCTGCGGCCGAACAACCGCTACAGCCTGCGCCTGGCCAAGGGCTTTCGCTGGCGCCCGCACGGCCCGGTGATGACCTACTTTCGCAGCAAAGCCATGGAGGATTTCTTTGCCAGCGGATTCGACGGCGAGGGCGAGTTCCTGGCGCTTGCGCACGGAACCATCTCGGTCCCGGCGGCGTCAGCATTCATTGAGCGTCTTCAGACGCTGGCCGAGGATTTCTCGCGCCAGCACCGCGCCGACCAGCGGCTGGATCTGCGTCACCGCTGCTCGCGCACCCTGCTGGTCGCCGTGCGCGACTGGGAGTTCTCGGCGTTTCGAGATCTGGTGCGTGAGCGGCCGCGCGGCTGAGCGCCGCGGAACGCGATTGAATGCTGGCCGCTTCACACTCCCGGACGACGGCCAGTTCGCGTTAGCGCATCACAATCATCACCGACCCCGCCACGATCGCCGCCACCAGAATCACATGGTTCACCCCGATCACCTCGCGCTTGAACACGAACGCCCCGAACGCCAGCGCGAACACGGGTGACGCCATCATCAGCGGCGTGACGATGCTGACGTCGCCGTAACTGACCGCCAGGTTGACGCAGAGGATGCCGAAGCCGTTCAGCAGCCCGCTGACGGCGAACCAGAAGGTGCCCTTGCGGCTGTCCGGCTTGCGGGCGGGGGTGCGCCGCAACGCCAGCACCAGGGCCAGTACGAAGGTGGAGACGGTGCTCATGATCAGGGTGGCGAAGAACGGCGAGTTCACCTCGGCGTAGCCGACCTTGTTGGCCACGGGTGAGAGCCCCCGCACGAGGGCGGCGGTCAGCGGAATGAGCAGGGCCCAGAGGGGCCAGCCGCGTTTGATCCTGCCCTTGAAGAGGGTGGTGTAGAGCACGCCGCCGATCATGATGGCCAGGCCCAGGGTGGCCTGCGCGCCGAACGCTTCGCCCAGGAACAGTACCGCCGGCAGCACGGCGAACACGGGCAGGAAGCCGTTGATGGCGGCCGAGATGGACGGGCCGACGATCCGGATCGAGGCGATCTGCAGCACCTGCCCGAGGGCGGGCACGACGATGCCGCTGGCGGCGAACAGCCAGACGGCCTGGCTTCGGAACCAGGAGAAGTCGACGAAGAGCGGCGACAGGGCCCAGAAGGCGGCGGCCATGGCCAGGACGGACAGGAAGGCGCCGGTGAGCTGGTCGGTATCGTCCAGCGCCTTGTTCTGAACGTGCATGTTCAGACCGAACACCATGGCGGCGCTGAGCGCGAACAGAACGGAGGGCAGGATCATGGGGCGGGGTCGGGGACGGCGCGGATCCGGCCGCCCGGCGGGTGGGCAACCCGGCATTAGAGCGCAAGTCCTGGCCCGACGCACTTGTTAAACATCCGGGGTCCCGCCGTGCCTTAGACTCCGGACCGGCCCGCCGTGCCACCCCGACCAAGAAGACGAAACGGAGGAATCTTGAAGCGCTGCATCACGCTTGCCACGACCACGCTTGCCGGCCTGCTGACGGCCTGCGGCTCGGGTGACGACAGCGGCGTCACAACCCAGGGCGGGTTCATCTCGGCCGAGGGCCATGTAGTCAATCTCCTCCAGCCGAACAACCGGGCGCCCGCTCCCGCGCCGGCCCCTTCGCCGAGCCCGGCGCCCGCCGTGGCCGACGGGTCGGGCAGCGGCGGCGCCCAGCCGGCGCCCGCACCTGCCGTGGGCAACGACAGCGCGGTCAACCCGAACCCGGTTCCCGGGCCGACGCCGGCCCCTGCGCCGCAGCCGGCCCCCGCGCCCGTGCCGCAGCCGTCACCGGCGCCGCAACCCGCGCCGGCGCCTGTACCCACTCCGGCTCCCGTGCCTTCGCCCGCACCGGTGCCCGAGCCGACCCCCGCGCCCGCGAGCCCGCCC
>JAUIAI010000241.1 GCA_030425615.1 Gammaproteobacteria bacterium | reverse complement strand
GGACCGTGGACGAACGTGACAGCCTGCGTGAGCTGGCATTCGAGCTGGTCGCGCGACGCGACCAGACGATCCTGGTGCGCAGCGAAGCGATCACCCCGGCCACCCGTGTCGTGACGACGCCGGTGGAGGTGCCCCTGGCCGGCATGCCCGTGCGCACGGCACCCGGGCGGGAGCGGATGGTGTCCCGTTGAACCGCCTGATCGCACTCGCCATCGAAGGAAGGGTCTTCGCGAACCTGCTCATGGTCGGGCTGCTCGTGGCCGGCGGCGTCGCGCTCACCCAGCTGACAGTGAAGACGTTTCCCGACATCGCGCTCGGCGTCATCAATGTCTCGGTCAACTATCCAGGCGCCGCCCCCCGCGAAGTGGCCGATTCGATCGTCGCGCCGATCGAGAACAAGATCCGCTCGGTCGAGGGCCTGCGCAAGATCAACTCGGTGGCCTCGCAGTCCAGGGCCAGCATCAATGCCACGCTCACGCGCGGCGCGGACATCCGGGTCGTGCGCGACGAGATCGAGACCCGGCTCGCCGAGATCACCACCCTGCCCCGGCTGGCCGAAGCGCCTATCGTCACCGAGATCGAACCCCGCGAGGTGGCGATCCAGTTCATCCTGACCGGTGAGCGCGCCTATGCGAGGCTCAAGGACCTCGCCCGCCAGATTCGCGACGAGCTGCTGAACAAGGAAGGCATCAGCGCCGTCGACGTGATCGGGGTACCGGTCGACGAGATCGCGATCGAGATCCCCGGCGTAGAACTGCGCGCACTCGATCTGAGTCTGAGTCAGGTGTCCGAAAGGGTCGGCTCCCAGGTCCTCAATCTCAGCGGAGGCGTCCTGCGCGGGCCGCAGCGTCAGCTGGCGTTGCGGACCGTGGGAGAGCGGCTCAGCGGCGCGGAAATCGGGCGTACCGTTGTGCTGGCCAGTGACGAGGGCTCGCTGGTGGAACTGTCCGACATCACCCGAATCACCGACGGACTGGCCGAGCAGGATCTCTTCGCGCGTCTGGACGGCGCACCGGCCGTGTTCGTCAACGTCCTGCGCAACGGCGACGAACAGACCCTCGAGATCGTCGACACCACACGCGACTATCTCGAGAACGAACTCGTTCCACGCCTGCCGGACGATGTCAGGGTCGTGGAGTGGCGCAACGAAGCGCAGAGCCTTCGAGACCCTATCCGTCTGCTGACGAAGAACGCTGTCATCGGCGCGCTCCTGATCCTGATCCTGCTGACCCTGGCACTGGACCTGCGCATCGCGGCATGGGTCTCGGCCGGCATCGTCATCGCGTTCTTCGGGGCCATCGGACTGATGGCCGTGTTCGGAATCACGATCAACCAGCTCTCGCTGTTCGGATTCATCCTCGCGCTGGGTATCGTCGTGGACGATGCGATCGTCGTCGGGGAAGCCGTGTACGCCGAACGACAGACCTGCGATTCGGCCTCCGAGGCCGCCCGACGCGGTGCCTCCCGCATGGCGCGCCCGGTCTTCTACTCGGTCGCGACGACGATCGCCGCCTTCGTGCCGCTGCTGTTCCTGCCCGGAACCTCCGGATCGTTCATCACGCCGGTGGCCGCCGTGGTCATCATGGTGTTGAGCATGTCCCTGCTCGAGAGCTTCTTCGTCCTGCCACACCATCTGGCGCAGGTTCGCGCCGGGCCACCGCGACGCTACTCTCCACGACGCCTCACCGACCGTGTACGCGGCCTGGTGGGCGGTCAGCTCGACCGGTTCTCGAACGGACCGGTTCGACGCTATGCCGCCGCGGCGAGCCGACAGCCCCTGTTCGTCGTTCTGGTCTGCTTCGGTCTGCTGGCCGCCTCCATGGCCCTGGTCACCAGCGGGTCCGTGCGGTTCGTGTTCTTCCCGAAGATCGAGGGGGATTTCGTCGCCGCCCGACTGCAGATGCCGGCCGGCACGTCGGCGCAGATCACCGACCGGCACGCCCGGGCCCTCGCCGAGGATGCCCGCCGTGCCGCCCGCGCGCTTGCCGAGGAGAAGGGGCTCGATCCGGCGCGCGTCGTCGAATCGGTGGCGGTCTCCGTGGGATTCACGGCCGGCGGCAACGGGCGGGACGGAGCATCGGGCACCGGCAGCGGCGCGGCGAACCAGGCGACGATCGACGTCAAGCTACTGGGCGCCGAGGAACGATTGTTCTCGGCCGAAGCCTTCGAGAGCGCCTGGCGTGACACCGCCACCGAGATCCCCGGCGCGCGGCGGCTGAGCTTCTCGGCGTCCCTGGTCGGCGTCGGCGCGCCGGTGGCGCTGCAGATCAATGCACCGTCCGAAACCGCGCGCGAGGCGGCAGTCGCCGCCGTGCGCGAGGCGCTCGAGAACCGGCGCGGGGTGTACGCCGTTCGAATCGCCGACGCGGGCGCGGCAGAGGAGATCGCGATACGGTTGCGACCGCAGGCCTATGCGATCGGGGTTCCGGTACAGGCGGTCGCCGGCGAGATCCGCGCGGCCGTTTTCGGAACGACTGCAACCAGGATCAATCGCGACGGCGAGGAGGTCGAGTTGCGGGTGCGCCTGCCCGGGGACGAACGCGACAGCCGCGCGGATCTCGCCGACTACCGCATCAAAGTGAACGACGCCTTCGTTCCACTGTCCACACTGGCCACGCTGGACGAGAAACCGGCACCGACCAGTATCACGCGGGTGGACACCCGCGAGACCACCACGGTCGAGGCCGACGTCCGCACCGAGGTCACGACCGGCGCGGAGGTCACGCGCGAGATCCTGGAGTCCGTCCTGCCGGAGATCCGACGCGAATACCCCGGCCTGTCGGTTTCGCTCGGCGGCGAACAGGAGGAGCAGTCCCGATTCGGTCCGGCACTGGCGATCAATTTCATCCTCGCACTGTTCGTCATCTATGCGCTGCTCGCCATGGCCTTCCAGTCGTACACCAAACCGATCCTGATCCTCGGAACGCTGGCATTCGGGTTCGTCGGCGCCTTGGCCGGACACGCGATCCTCGGTCTGAACCTCACGCTCCTGTCGATGTTCGGTGTCGTGGGGCTGTCGGGCATCGTGATCAACAGTTCCCTTCTCATGCTGAACGAGATCGACGCGACGATGACCGAAGACTCGCGTCTCGAAGAGGTCATCGCTGCCGCCGCGGCTTCGCGCTTCAGACCGATCGTCCTGACCACGCTGACCACGTTCTTCGGCGTTTCGCCGCTGATCCTGGAAACCAGCCCACAGGCGCAGTTCCTGATCCCCACCGCCGTATCGCTGGGCTTCGGCGTGATCTCCGGCGCGGCCTTCGTCATGACGATCATGCCGGCCTATGCCTCGCTCTACTTCGCGGCCCGTCGCCGACACTACGAACGCAGGGACAGGACGCACGGGAGCAGGCGCTCCGGCACCGCGGCACCGGGCAACAGCGGTTGACGCGGGCGCCTCGGAAGACCAGTCCCTGCCTCGGAGGATCAGTCCTTCAGTGGCTTCTTGTGCCGGATCTCTCGCCGGATCTGGGCATAGGCCAGCGCGGCGAACAGCGCCGTCCCGCCGATGACATTGCCGATCAGCGTCGGCACGAAGAACCCGAACGCCGCATCCGGAACGGACATCCGGGAAGTCAGCACGAGAATCGCCGCCTCGCCGGACCCGGCGATGATGTGGGCGAACTCCCCGGCCGCGATCAGCCAGGTGACCAGGACGATCATCAGCACGTTGCCGTTGTCCGTGCGCGCGTTGACCCAGACGAGCAGCGCCACCAGGAAGCCGGCGACGAGCCCGCGCCAGGCGAGCTCGATGGCTGTGAACGACATCGCGTGCTCGCTGATCTGCATGATCTCCGCGATCAGATCATCGCTCATCGCGCTGCCCAGGACGACGAGCCCGGCGAACAGACCCGATCCGAACACGTTGGCCATCAGGACGATCGTCCAAAGCCGCAACAGACGGTAGAGCCCTGCGGCCGAAGGGCTCAACAGGAAGGGCGCGACGGCGGTCAGCGTGTTCTCGGTGAAGAGCTGCTGCCCGGCGAGGATCACGACCAGGAATCCGAGACTGTAACCCGCCGTCTCGATGAGGCGTGCCCAGTGCGCGTCGGGCAGATACATGGCGAGAACCGCCTGACCCAGGATGGACAGTCCGATGCACGCACCGGCGGCCACCCCGGACCACCAGAGCGAGACCGCCGGTCGATACAACTCGTACGCTCCGTCGCGCCGGACGACCTCGAAGGTCACCGGCAGACGGGGGTCGCTCTGCTCGACGATCAGCCGCTCTTCGTGCTCGCTGACCTCGATCGACTCCTCTTCCGTCAGGGCACGATCGGTGGGCTCGTCGGGGGACTGACGCTCGCCGGCGTCGGGTTTTCGGAAAGTCAAGGGGCGCGCGCGCGTTCAGCCGCGCGGGCGGCGCAGCCATGCGCCGGCCCGGGACGCAATCGAGGCGGCGACCCCCGTGCGCATCGCGAGCCGCACTGCCGGACGCACCACGCGCCCCACGGGAGTGCGCGACAACGCAAACAGCGCGACGCCGGCCGCGATCGCGGTGACCGGCCGTTCTCTCACCGTGGCCAACACGCTCGAGAACACGTCGGGCTCACCGGCCTGCGCCGCCGGGTTCCCGGTGACGACGTTCGGATTCTCGCCGTCGCCACGAGGGGCTGCCGGGCGCGGCGGGTCGCTGGGGGTCTGGGTCATGAACTCACGCTCGATGAAAATGGACCGTGAGTCCCCTGCAAGAGCCGTTCCCGCGGCGCAGCGACGATTCGACGTCGCTGGACACGCGGCTCAGTCGCCGCCGTACGGCGGCACCGGGAGTTTGCTCTCGCCGTCTTCCTCGACCACCGGATTCCCGATGTTCGGGATACCGTCCGCATCGACCGCCGAGATGTCCCGGGGAGCACTGCCCCCTTCGCCCTCCCACTCGGCGGTCTGTTCGGTGCTGGTGGGCGCGGGCGAATCGACCCGGCGGCTCTTGCCGGCGCCGCCCGTGGGGGCCTCGGGGTCCTGCCCCGGAACGGGTCCCGGGGCGGGTCGATCACCCTCGGCCGAACGACGGCCCGGGTGGCTGGCGGAATGTCCCATGCCTGACTCCCTGAAGTCCTTGAACAAGGGCAGCCTGCCGCAGGATTCGTACCCGACGCGGGTCCGCCACCGGACCCCGCGTCCGGCAGTGATGTGGGGCCGGTGTCAGACCGCTCAGCGGGTTCCCAGGTGCGTGCCCGAGTCGAGCAGCACGAGTTCGCCCGTCGTGGTCCGTGCGCCGGTGACGAGCCAGACGACGGCATCGGCGACGTCTTCGGCCGAACAGGCCGTGGCCAGGGGCCGCGTACTCTCGTAGCCGGCCTTGATCTTCTCGAACGCCTCCTGTCCGAGCCCGTCGATGAACCAGCGCGTGGTGATCAGGCCGGGACAGACGGCATTGACGCGAATCTCGGGTGCGAGTTCGCGCGCCATGTGCA
>JAUIAI010000240.1 GCA_030425615.1 Gammaproteobacteria bacterium | reverse complement strand
GTCCCACGGGCATCTGGGCGGGCTCCTGCACGGGATGCTCCTCCCAGTGCGCGCGCCGCTGCTGTTCGCCGTAGCGGTCGTGCCCGAGCAGCCGGTGCTCGACTTCGTGCCGGCAATACCGAACCATCTGTTCGCCCATGCCCGCGTCCTCGAGCCGGTAGATGGGAAGGGTGGGCGGCAGGGTTTCGAGCCTGAGCAGATGATCGACCCCCGCGGCCATGCTGAAAACGGCCTCGAGCTTCGGCTGCGCGGAGAAGAAATCCTCCGGCGCACCAAATGCCACGGCGTAGCGCGCATCGGGCGCCGGGCCGTCGCGGACGTCGTAGTCGGGGCCCAGTCGCTCGGCCAGGGCCCCACACCACTGCGCGCGCTCGTCGGCGTCCGCGGTGTGAACTGAAACGATCGTGCGTTCCATCATGCATCCTCTTGCGGGGTTTGGGTCATACGGCAGCGCTGACGCGCACGGCGGGCTGGGTCATTCCGGCCCCTTCATCGGGCGTCGGCCACCCGCGCGGCGACGGTTCCCGCGTCGTGCCGGGCGGCAGGATCCTGCCGCCCGGCACTGCGAGCGAGCGCCGAGGGGGGCCGGGACGGTTCCGTTTCGGCCGGCCGGGCCGGCGGTCCGGCGGACCGGTTCGCCAGGTAGATGCCGGGCAGGATCAGGCAGGCGCCGAGCGCGTGGTACCAGACCGGCCGCTCGCCCAGCAGCCACCATGCCACGAGGGCGGCGTACAGCGGGCCCAGGTACAGGACCAGCCCGGTCCTGGCCGGTCCGAGTTCGCGTTGCATGAACGAGTAGGCCTGGTAGGCGCCGAAGCCGGGCAGGAGCGCCGCGATCGCGGCCAGCATGAGCGCGCGAGGCCAGTCCGTGGGCAACCCGACATCGACGATCTCGGCCGCGGTGAAGGGCAGCAGCACGAGCACGCCGCCCATCGTGATCGCCGTCAGTCGGGCGAAGGGGCCGAGGCAGCTGGGCTGACGCCTGAGCAGGATGGAGTACGTGGTCCAGCAGAGCACGGCGGTCAGAACCCAGAGATCGCCGGCCGTGAAGCGCACCGCGAGCAGATTCTCCAGCGAGCCCTTGAGAATGATCAGCAGCATCCCCGAGGCCGCCAGCGCGACGCCGAGGATCTGTACCGGCGACAGGCGGTCGCCGAACATGCGGGACGAGACGGCCGCGATCATGACCGGTGCCATCGCGTACAACAGGCCGATGTTGGCCGCCGTGGTCGTGCGTCCGCCGATGTAGACGAAGGCGCCGCAGATCCACATCCCCAGTGCGCCGAGAACGACCATGTCCGGAATCTCTTCGCGCCAGCGCGGCCACTGGCGGCGCAGCTCCCCCGCCGCGATGGGCAGCATCAGCAGTAGTGCGAAGGTCCAGCGCAACAGCGCGAGGAGATGCGGCTCGATCACGCCGGGCGCCAGGCGCGCGACCAGATAGTTGGCCGACCACATCGCCGGGGCGATGAACAGCAGCGCGTGCGCGAAGCGACGGCGCCCGTCGCCGGACGAACCTGGCCCGTGATTCATCGTGTGCGCGGGTCGCGAGTTCAGCCGCCGTCGGCGACCCAGCTCGGTTTGCGTTTCTCGAAGAAGGCGGCGATGCCTTCCTGGCCCTCTTCGCTGGCGCGTGCGGCGCCGATGCGTTGCGCAGTCATCGTGGTGAGCGCGTCGTCGATCTCACGGCCGTTGACGTCGCGGATCAGCCGCTTGCACTCGCCGAGCGCATTCGGGCTGCCGAGCCGGAGCTGGTCGACGATGCGTCCGACGCAGGCGTCGAGCTCGTCGCGGGGCACGGATTCGTGAACCAGCCCGATCCGGCAGGCCATCGGCGCCTCGAAGACCTCCGCGGTGAGCATCAGACGGCGCGCCTGGCGCTCTCCGATGGCCTTGATGACGTAGGGGCTGATCATGGCCGGCAGAAGACCGAGCTTCACCTCGGACAGGCAGAAGCGTGTCTCTTCGCTGGCGATCGCGATGTCGCAGGCACTGACGAGCCCCATCGCACCCGCGAAAGCCGAGCCGTGGACGCGCGCAAGCGTGGGCTTGGGGCTCTCGAAGAGTGCCCGCATGGCATGTGCGAGATGGCCGGCATCGTTCGAGGCCTCGTCCCGGCTCATCTCGCGACCGCTCTTCATCCAGTGCAGGTCGGCTCCGGAACTGAACGCCTGACCCCGCCCGGCAAGCATGATGATGCGCACCGAGCCGTCACCGATGGCGGCCTGGATCGCGTCGTTCAGTTCGGAGATCAGCACGTCGTTCATCGCGTTACGCCGATCGGGCCGGTTGAGCCAGATCGTGCGCAAGCCACGCGTGCTTTCGATCTCGAGCGTTTCGTAGGTCATCGTGAGCAGCCGTCTTGCCGTTTCGCCCCATTATGACCGATCGCGTGGCAGACCCGCCGCCCGCGCGCGGCGCGTTTGCGGCGGACTCACCGCGAACCGAGGAGGTCCTCGATCAGCATCATGAGTTCGGGGCTCAGGAAGGGCTTCTCGATCAGCCTCACGTTCGCGTCGGCCGCGAGGGAATGGACTGCCTCCTGCGGCAGCCCGGACATGCACACGACCGGCAGGTCGGGCAGGTGTTCCCGGATGAGGCCCAGGCATGTCTGCCCGTCCATACCGGGCAGGTTCAGATCGAGCAGCGCCAGACTCACCGTGTCGCCTTCGCGTTCGAGCAGTCGAAGCGCCTGCGGGCCATCATCGGCCGTGAGCGGTTCCAGCCCGGCCGATTCGAGCACCCGCATGATCGAGAAGCGAACGAGGCGTTCGTCGTCGACGATCAGCACGCGGCGGCGACGTCGAGGGGCAACGGCACCCAGGTCGCGGGGTTCGCTGCCGAGCGGCAGGAGCAGATGGGCGCACGCCCCGCCCTCGGGCGGGATTTCGACGAGCAGCCGGCCGCCGTGCGCCCGGGCGATGCCGTCCGCCGCCGCCCAGGACAGGCCGAAGAAAGGGGCATCACCGCCACGCAGCACGGGTTGTCCCGCCGCCATGCCCCGCGCCGCATCGCGCGCAGCGGGCGTTCGAAAGCCGTCGTCGGCAATGACGAGATGTGCGAGTGCGGCGCTCTTCAGCAAGAGGCGGTCCCTCACCGTGCCCGGCGGATTCTGGACGAAAGCGAGCGCCCTGATCCGGCCGCCCGGACCCACTGCGCCGGCCGCGTCGTCGAGCAACAGGCCGAGCATTCGCTCGAGCATCATCGGGTCGGCGGTCAGCCGTCCGTCATCGATCTCACAGTGCACGGACAACTCGACCGTGGCGGGCAGATTCGCGCGCACGCGGTTCAACTGCCGCGACAAGCTCGTGCCGAGGTCGAGCGGCCGGGGGCGGGGCCTGACCTGCCCGCCCACCGCCCGCAGGCCATCGGTGAGCGAAAGCGCCCGTCGGCGCGCGTTCCCGAGGGCCGTCCATCGAGCCTGCTCGGCCTGGGGCACGCTGGCGCCGAGGATGTCGGTCATCAGGTCGATCGGGACGAGCACATCGTCCAGGAGTTCGGCGAGCTCACCGACGAACGTGCGCAATGCCGTGTCGTCTCCCCGACTCGCGGCGGGTGCCGCCGCCAGGGTCGCGAGCACTCCCTGCCAGGCCTCGTGCGCCGTCGACGGGCGCACGGCACCTGCGCTGCGCTCGCGCCGCAGGCGTTGCGATGCCGGTGGGCTGGCGGATTCGGTCACGGGTGTTCTTTCCGGTCGACGCCGGGTCAGGCCAGGGAGCGGCCGATGAGCATTCGCTGCACGTCGCTCGTGCCCTCGTAGATCTGGCAGACCCTGACGTCGCGATAGATCCGCTCGACCGGGAAGTCGTTCACGTAACCGTAGCCGCCATGGATCTGGATCGCGTCCGAGCAGATGCGCTCGGCGGCCTCGGAGGCGAACAGCTTGGCCATCGCGGCCTCGGTCAGGCTGGGGCGGCCGGCATCGCGCAGCGTCGCGGCGTGCCAGACGAGCTGGCGCGCGGCTTCGAGCTGGGTCGCCATGTCGGCGAGCCTGAACTGCAGGGCCTGGTGCTCGAAGATGGGTTTGCCGAAGGCGTGACGCTCGTGCGCATAGGCGCGCGCGTGCTCGAGCGCGGCACGGGCCATGCCGACCGACTGCGCCGCGATGCCGATGCGCCCGCCCTCGAGTCCGGACAGGGCGATCTTCAAACCCTGGCCTTCGTCGCCGATGCGGTTGGCGGCCGGCACCCGGCATTGCTCGAACCGGATCTGCGCGGTGTCCGAGGCGTGTTGACCGAGCTTGCGCTCGAGTCCGGCGACCTCGTACCCCGGAGCGTCCGTCGGCACGATGAATGCGCTGATGCCGCGTTTGCCGGCTTCCGGATCAGTGACCGCCATGACGATCGCCACATCCGCGTTCTTCCCGGAGGTGATGAACTGCTTGACCCCGTCCAGCACGTAGTCGTTGCCGTCCCGTCGGGCGCGGGTCTTCAGCCCGGAGGCCTCCGAACCCACGTGCGGTTCGGTGAGACAGAACGCGCCGAGCATCCGGCCCGAAGCCAGTGGGATCAGCCAGCGTTCCTGCTGCTGCGGATCGCCCCAGTGCTGCAGGATGGAGCAGACCGGACAGTTGTTGACCGAGATGATGGTCGAGGTGGCTCCGTCCCCCGCGGCGATCTCCTCGAGGATGATCGCCTGGCTCAGGGTGTCCAGGCCTGCGCCGCCCAGCGACTCCGGAACCGTGATGCCGAAGCAGCCCAGCCCGGCCAGGCCGCGCAGCGCCTCGCGCGGAAACGTGTGCTCGCGATCCCAGTTCGCGGCGTGCGGCGCGATCTCGGCACGCACGAAGTCCCGGACCGCGTCGCGGATCATGGCTTGGTCGTCGTTCAGCAGCATGCGTCGCTCTTGAGAGGGTGGGGGGTCACCAGGGCAGCTGGCGGCCGCGGTAGTCGTAGAAGCCGCCGGCAGGCAGGGAGCGGTTCGCGATCACCTCGCGCAGCCCGGCCACGCTCGTCTCCACCGAGATCTCAGCGTTCGGGCCGCCCATGTCCGTGCGCACCCACCCGGGGTGCAGGGCGAGCACCCGCACGCCGTTCTCGCCGTAATGCGCATGGGCCATGCGGGCCACCATGTTGACCGCCGCCTTCGAGACCCGGTAGAGCGCTCCGTAGTTGTGGCTGGTCTCGGTGATCCAGCGCGACAGGGCCGCGAATTGCGCCACGATCCATTCGAAGATCGCCTTGGCCTCGGGCCGGGGGGCCGCGTTCCAGATCCTCTGCAACCCGCCATGCATTGCCAGCAGGATCAGGCCGCCCACCACCTCGATGATCGACATGAAAAGCGCGGCATTCACGCCGTGCCAGATCTTCAGCGAGTAATAGGGCATCTCGGCATCGCCGATCACCGCACCGCCCGCGACCGCGACAAGCGGTCCGACGATGGCCGCCGGCACGATCCCGATCACGACGACGAGCGTCG
>JAUIAI010000239.1 GCA_030425615.1 Gammaproteobacteria bacterium | reverse complement strand
TACGACGAGGACTACGAGAGCGAAGACGACGGCGGGTGCGAGGGCGACGACGACGACGACGACACCGTCGACGACAGCGACGACGACGACCCTGAAAACGACGACAGCGCGGCCAGCGTGCTCGAGGTCGACGGATCGGCGCGCGGCACGGGCGGTTCGCTGGGGCTCGGAATGGTCGTGGCCGTCCAGGGGGGCGAGACCATGGCCGTGACCTCCGGACTGGGCTACTCCGCCGAGGCCGTCGCCGATCGGATCGTCGTGCTCACCGAGCTGCAGGGGCCGGTGGACACCGTGGACACCGGCACCAGCCGACTGGTGGTACTCGGGCAGACGGTGCAGGTCGGGGCGACGACCGTCGTCGACGGCCGGGCCAGCCGCCTGGCCGACATTCGTGCCGGCGACCCGATCACGGTCTACGGCCACTTCGACGACAGCGCGGGCCTCTGGCTGGCGACACGGCTGGACGTCGATGACAGTCTGCCATCCTCATACCGACTGGCCGGCACGGTTTCGCAGCTCTCCTCGGATCGGCGCAGCCTGCTGGTGGGCGGTCAACCGGTCGTCATCGACGGCGCCCAGCCCGATGCGGCGATCGTCGACGGTGTGAGGGTGCGGGCGGTCCTGGATCCTGTCAGGCAGGGCGGAACGTGGCGCGCCACCTCGATCAGGCGGGCCGCGCTGGGCGCCACGCCCGGGATCGCGTTCTCCGATGCCGACATCGACGGCCACGAGGCGGAACTCGAGGGCGTGATCACCGCCGTCGACGGTACCCGGTTCGTGCTCGAAGGAGTCGATGTCGACGGCAGCGCGCTTGCGGGCAGCGGCCTGCTCGTCGCCGGCGCCCGCGTCGAGGTCAAGGGGCGCTTCGACGGCACGACGCTGGTGGCGTCGAGCATCGAGGCCGATGGCGAGGACGAGCGCGAGCAGCGTGGTTTCGAGTTGCACGGTGTCGTGAGCCAGCTCACCGCCTCCACCTTCGTCCTGCGCTCGCTGACGATCGGCTACGACCCGGGTACGCCCGGCGCGTCGGCACTGGCCGAAGGCCGTCTGGTCGAGGTCAAGGTGACGCTTCTCCCGGACGGCCGATGGCAGGCCGTCGAAATCGAGGCCGAAGACGAATCGGAAGACTGATCCGACGACGGCTGACGGCGCCGGCGGGCGAGAGAAGCCGCCGGACCATTCTTACCTCTTGAGGGGAACGACATGAGAGAACACGATTGGTGGCCGCGCGGCCGCGGCTGGCTGGCCGCGATCGCCACGGTCGGGCTTGCCGCCTGTGGCGGCGGTGGATCCGGGTCGACCGCGGGCGGCGACCCGGGCGCTTCGGGCGTCCAGGTCGCGACGTTCATCGACTCGCCGGTGTCCGGTCTGCAGGTCAGTTCGGCGGGCGTGAGCCGCCTGACCGACGATCGAGGCAACTTCGAATACCGGGCCGGTGAAACCGTGACCTTCAGCGTCGGTTCGCTCGTGCTCGGTTCCACCGTGCCCGAGGGCGACATCGTCCGTCCGACGGATCTGGTTGCCGGCGCCCGTGATTCGTCGGATCCGAGGGTGACGCGCATCCTGCGCACGCTGCAATCGCTCGACGACAACGCGGACCCCGAGGACGGGATCCGGATTTCGGCTGGCACGCGCGAATACCTGCGTTCACGCTCGAGTTCGACCGTGCGGCTGGACGACGAAGACACCTCCGACGAGGACGTCGCGCGGTACCTGCCCGCCGGAACGTTCACGGTCAGCGAGGAGGATGCGCGGCAGCATTACGCGCGTCACGATGACGACGAATCGAACGCCGGGCAGGGCTACACGGATCCGACGGCCGGCGGGCCGGTCGCTCAGCCCGCCTCCAGCGCGGGTCGCTTGCTGGCCTCCAACTGCTTCCAGTGTCACGGCACCGGCGGCATGGGCGGATTCGAGCGCATTCGCGGCGGAGAGGCCGCGGAAGTACGCGAGTACCTAGGGCGCAATCCGGCGGACTCGATCATGGCCGCCCACGCGCAGGGTTTCACGCGTGCGCAGCTCGACTCGATCGTCGCCTATCTCAACCAGTGACCGGAGAACACGCCATGAAGATCGATCTTTCGAAGCTTTCCCGCCGGCAATGGCTCGGGGTGGCCCTCGCCGTGGCCGGATCCGGTGCGCTGCCCGTGCGCGCGTTCGCCGATGACGACGACGGGGACAGTCGCGGCGGAACCTCCGGAATCCTCGCGCTGGCCCCCGACGGTCCGAGCGCACGGGTCGTCGTCGTCGGGGGGGGCATGGCCGGCGCCACGGCCGCCAAGTATCTGCGGCTCTGGGGGGGCGCCGGTGTCGCCGTCACGCTGGTGGAACCGACCCCGGCTTACACCTCCAACATCATGAGCAATCTGGTGCTCAACGGGCGGATGACCGTCGACCAGCTCCGTTACACCCATGACGAACTGGCCGTCCGCTACGGGGTGACGTTGCGGACCGCGGCGGTGAGCGGCATCGACGCGGTCAACCGCATGGTGACGCTCGACGACGGCTCGACCCTTTCCTACGACCGTCTCGTTGTCGCGCCGGGCGTCGAGTTCATGCCGGCCTACGGACTGACGGCGGCCGACTACGAAAGCCGTACCCCCCATGCCTGGCAGGCAGGTCCGCAGACGGCGCTGCTCAAGCAGCAGATCGACGGCATGCGCGACGGCGAAACGTTCGTCATGACCATCCCGCTGTCTCCGTACCGCTGTCCGCCGGGGCCGTACGAGCGCGCCTGCCTGGTGGCCGACACGCTCAGGAGCACCGGCCGTGGTAACTGCAAGGTGATCGTGCTGGACGAGAACGCCGGCATCCAGGCCGAGGCTCACAACTTCACGCGGGCGTTCCAGTCTATCCACGTGCGTGCCGACGGCTCGCCGATCATCGACTACCGACCCGGCGTCACCGGCATCATGATCGATCCGGTCACGCGTGTCGTGACGTACGACAACGGTGCGGTCACCCTGAACGCGGCGGTCGTGAATCCGATCCCCCCGCACCGGGCAGGCGGCATCGGATCGGGCTCGCTCGACGAGAACGACGACGGCGGCTGGTTCGCCCGAACCGGGCTGAACAACAGCGGGATCGAGGCCGTCAGTCCGAACTTCGGGCGCTGGGCGCTGGTGGATGTTCGCAGCTATGAGTCGACTGCCGTGCCGGGCGTGCACGTCATCGGCGACGCATCCTCGTGCGGTCTGCCCAAGGCCGGGCACGTGGGCAATCAGGAGGCCAAGATCTGCGCGGACGCCATCGTCCGTCTGCTGGGAGGCGGGCAACCGGATCCGGCGCCGGTGGCCAATTCCGCCTGCTATTCGCCCATCACGGGCTCGACCGCGTCCTGGCTGACCGCCGTGTACCAGTTCGATCCCGCGAGTTCGCGCATGCGAGTGGCGGCGAACGGCGGATCCATCGTGGGTGCCGGTGCGGTCGAGGCGGGCGGCATCAGCACACGCAACTACAACCAGATGTTCACCTGGTTCAATGCGTTGATGGGTGACACCTTCGCCTGACGAGCGGCGATGCGGGCAGCGGACGGCGGGATCGCGCGGTCCGCTGCCGCGGATTCAGGGAGATGGCGTGGGCGTCGCGCCGCGCACCCGACTCCGGACCAACGACCAGGCCGCTGCCACGATCAGCCCGCCCCCGAGCACCGGGCGGACCACCCCGGGCATCATGAAGAGCGGGGCGGCCAGCGCCACCATGAGGGCCGGCAGGAACCAGCGAGCTGCGCCGCCCGCGCCGCGCATGCGCTGATACAGCGGGAACAGCGCCGAGAAGCCGGCCAGGATCACGAAGAACAAAGACCACGGGCGCGTGAAGAACAGCGTCCAGTCCGAATCGATGGCCAGGGCGCGTGACAGGTTGAGCTCCGCGATGGTGCCCAGCACCACGCCGAGAATCATCGGTGCGAGCGGGAACCCCAGGTTGCGCATCACGTAGCCGACGACGCCGAACGCGAGCAGCACCCAGATGTCGAACTCGACGTTGTGCAGGGCGAACACGCCGATGGCGCAATAGGCCAGGATGATGCTCGCCAGCATGTACATGCGCACACGGGTCACGAGCACGAACAGCCGCAGGGTGACCGACTGCAGCAGCACCATCAGGATGTTCGGGTTGGTCGCGGATGAACGAGGGGCTGGGCACCACGTCGTGAATGAGCAGCGCCCCGAGCATCACGGCGGTGACGATGTCGCCCGGAATGCCCAGCGCCATCATCGTGATCAACGAGCCACCGGCCGTGGCGTTGTTCGCCGACTCCGGCGCGACGATGCCGTCGGGTTCGCCCTTGCCGAAGGCCGAAGGGTCGCGGGCGGCCTTCTTGGCCTGGTCGTAGGCGAGGATGTTGGAGATCGAGCTACCGGCGGCCGGCAGGATGCCGGTGAACACGCCGATCAGCGACGAGCGCAGCAGATTGCCCCAGCGCCGCAGCACCATGGCGATCGCGCGCCTGTGTTCGATGCGGACCGCGGAGGCGCTCATCGCATGCGATTTGCGGGCATGCTCGGTGTCGCGGATGTCGTGCAGCAACTGGCTGAACGCGAACAGGCCGATCAGCACCGGCAGGAATGCGAATCCCTGCTTGAGCGCTTCGGTGCCGAAATTGAAGCGGGCCACTCCGTTGATCTCGTCTTCGCCGATCGTGGCCACGAGCAGGCCCAGCGCCCCGGCGATCAGTCCCTTGAGGAGTTGGTCGCCCGAAAGGCTGGCGGTGATCGTCAGGGCGAAGGCCACGAGCGCGAAATAGTCCCAGGGACCGAACTCGAGGCCGACGCGTGCCAGCTGGGGCGCCAGTGTCACCAGCAGCACGGCACTGATGATGCCGCCGAAGAACGAGGCCCACACCCCGAGCCCCAGAGCCAGCCCGGGCTGGCCGGCACGGGACATGGGGAATCCGTCGAACGTGGTCGCGACAGACGACGGCGTTCCCGGGATGCCGGTGAGAATGCCCGACATCAGGCCACCGGACAGACCGCCCACGAACACGGCCATCATCGTGGCGAGCCCCTGGACCGCGTCCATGCCGAACGTGAACGGCAGGGTCAGGACGACCGCCATGGCGATCGTGAAGCCGGGAATGCCGCCGGCCAGGAGACCAGCGACCGTGCCCAGGGTCATGAGACCCAGGGTCTCGACAGTCAGCACGGCCGCCATCGCATTCTGAAGTGCGTCGATCATCATGGGGTCATTGGCAGGCAGGGCCCGTCATCGCGTGGCGAGCTGTGCGGGGAAGGTGCCTCGCGCGTGGTCGAAGGCATCGTTCGCGAGGTGAAGCAGGCCACTACAGGGTGCTGAAGATCACGCCCTGCGGCAGGATGACGCGCAGGCCGAAGGTGAACACGGCCCACATCGCGCCCACGCTGGCTGCAGCCACCAGCGCATGGATCAGCAGCTGGCGGGGCTGCCATCCGCCGAGGGCGCAGAGCATG
>JAUIAI010000238.1 GCA_030425615.1 Gammaproteobacteria bacterium | reverse complement strand
AGGGTGATTTCGAGCTGCGGACCAACGAGTTCCCCGGAATCGCAGGCTCTCCGTTGGGTCTGCCCGCCGGGGGCAATGCGGCGATGCTGGTCTCCACGAGCCAGGATCCCGAGCGGGTGCAGGCCGCCTGGACCTTCCTGAAGTTCATCACCTCGGGAGTCGGCGCGGCCGCCGTGGCCGAGACCACCGGCTACATGCCGCCCAACAAGGCAGCCAACGAGATCATCCTGGCCGATTTCTACAAACGCAATCCGAACAAGGAGACCGCCGTGCGTCAGCTGCCGCTGCTGCGCGACTGGCAGGCCTATCCTGGTGACAAGGGACTCGCGATCACCCAGGTGATCTATGACGCGATGGAGAGCATCGTCGTCGGCGATGAGGACGACATGCAGGCCCTGCAGAAGGAGTTGGTCGGCGAAGTGACCGGCATGCTGCCCAAGTAGTGACCGGCCGCGACGGGTCCGACCCGTTGCGGGAAGCGGCCCCGGCCGACCCGCTGCGGCCGGGGCCGTCTCTGTCGTTCCAGCCCTGATTTCGCATGACTGCGCTACTGATCGATCGCTACCGGGCCGTACTCTGCGACCTGGACGGATGCCTGATCGCCGGTGACCGCGTCCTGGACGGCGCGGCCGCTCTGGTCGAGCGACTGGGGTCCAGACTGCACATCGTCTCGAACAACTCGCGCGATACGGCGGTCGGCCTGAGCGACCGGCTCGGTGCGCTGGGGCTCCCTCTGCCTGCGCAGCGGATCCATCTGGCCGGTCAGACGACGCTCGAATGGCTGGCCCGGACTTACCCCGGCTCGCGGGTGCACCTGCTCGGCAGCGCGGCGCTGATGGCGTTGTCCCTCGAGCTCGGTCTGATCCCGGACGAACGGGCGCCGCAACACGTGGTGCTCACGCGTGACACGACCTTCGATTACGCGCGTCTTCAGCAGACCATACGCCTGCTGAGTCGTGGGGCCGCGCTGGTGGTCACGAACCCCGACGTCGTCCATCCGGGCAGCGACGGTCTGCCGGTTCCCGAGACCGGCTCGATGCTCGCGTGGCTGCGTGCCTGCGTACCGGACGTCGAGCCGCATTGCCTGGGCAAGCCCGACACGGCCATGATCGACAGCGTGCTCGCTGCCGTCGGTTGCGGGTCGCGCGAAGCGCTCTTCGTGGGCGACAACCCGCTCACCGACGGCGAGGCCGCGCGGCGTGCCGGCATGGACTTTTGGAGCACTGACGAACACGACCCGTCGCGCTGTCTGCAGGCCTTGATCCGGTGGACCGGAGAGGTGCCCGGCCAGGTGGATCCGACCGGAGACCGGAAGGCCGGTCGGGCACGAAGTGCAGCGCCTCAGCCCATCGACAACGCGTAGTCCCGCGGCTCGGCGCCGTAGCCGGTGGCCATGTCGAACGTGCGCGACGCATCCAGGAACGGGAACTGATGCACGATCACGTCGTGACGGCTGGCCAGTACGACCGAATAGCTCGGGGGCTCGTGCGATCCCGGGATGGCGGTCACGCCGGCGTCCAGGTTCAGGGCGACCTGGTGATTGGTGCCGTGGATGGTCGAGAACGGAATGCCGCGCCAGCTGCCCGAGATGGGTCGGTGGACGTGGCCGAAGAACAGATGGCGGATGCGGTCACGATGCGGCATGACCACGTCGGCGAAGGGACCGCGGTCCGACAGGCAGATGGTGTCCATGGGCGCAATGCCGATCTCGAAGGGCGGGTGGTGCATGAACAGCATCACCGGTCCGGGCGCGGCTTCCAGTGTGTCGGAAAGCCAGCGCCGACGAGCCTCGCAATAGGCGCCGGCATGCGTCCCGGGGAGCACGGTGTCGAGATAGACGAGGCGCGCCGCGGGCGTATCGCGCCAGCCCTGCACGAAGCCGTCCGGGTCGCGCATCGCATCTGGGATCTCGGTCTGGAACACGCGGCGATCATCGTGATTGCCGATCAGCAGATCGACCGGAATCGGCAGGCGGGCGAACGCATTGGCCAGGGTGCGATAGGCCTCGGGTTCGCCCCAGTGGGTGAGATCGCCCGTGACGACCACGAACTGTGCCTGTCCGGCATGGTGCTCGTTGATGGCGTCGACCGCCGCCCGGAGCCGGTCGGCCGGGTCGAGCCCGTAAAGGAGGCCGTCGCCGGCCACCAGATGCGTGTCCGTGAGATGGATGAAGCGGGTCTCGAACAAGGCGGGCTCCGGGGACTTGGATGATCGCCCCAGTCTGACACCGCCTCGTGACACGGGCTTGACGGCGGCCGCGGCTCATCACGCCGGAGCGCCGTCACGGGCGCGTGAGGTGTTTCAACACCCTGCTAGAGCACGCAGCCGTGGGCCGCCGACGAGACCAGCCGGACGTACTTGTCGTGCACCGATCCCGGACTCACACGGTCGGAGAGATCCGGGGCGGCCCAAGTCTTCAGGCGTGCCGTGATCTCCTCGTCACCGACCTCGAGCGTCAGCGTGCGCGCGGCCGGGTCGATCACGATGGCGTCGCCGTCCTTCACGGCCGCGATCGGGCCACCGCGCGCCGCCTCCGGCGAGATGTGACCGATCAGGATGCCGTGGGAGACCCCGGAGAAGCGGCCGTCGGTGATCAGGGCGACCTTCTTGCCCAGACCGGCACCCTGCAGCTGGATGGTGAGCATGACCATCTCCGGCATGCCCGGCCCCCCCACCGGCCCGACGTTGCGTACCACGACGACGTCGCCGCGCTGGATCCTGCCTTCCCGTATCGCCGCCATGGTGTCGGCCTCGGACTCGAATACCCGGGCCGGGCCGCGGAAGACACCGTTCTCGAGGGTCTTGCCCGAGAGTTTGAGTACACAGCTGTCGGGCGCCAGGTTCCCGCGCAGCACGCTGATGTGATTGTTCGGTGGTGCCAGGGGCGAGTCCACGGGGCGCACGATGTCCTGCTTGCCGAGGGCGTCCAGATCGGGCACGCCGGCGAGATTCTCGGCCAGCGTGCGTCCCGTGACGGTCATGACGTCGCCGTGCAGCAGGCCGGCGCGCAGCAGTTCCTTCATGACCACCGGAACACCGCCGAGTTCGTGCAGGCTCACCATGGCGTAGGGACCGTGCGGCTGCAGGTTCGCGATCAGCGGAACCCGCTCGCCGATGGCCTGGATACGGTCGATGGTCAGCGGGACCTGCGCCTCGCGCGCGATCGCGAGCAGGTGCAGATACATGTTGGTAGAGCCGCCCATCGCGTAGATCGTGGTGATCGCGTTCTCGAAGGCACGCTCGGTCATGATGTCGCGCGGCCGGATTCCGGCCTCGATCAGGCGGTAGACGGCGTCGACCGAGGCCGCCGCCTGGGCCTGAACGTCCGGGTGAATCGGGCTGGCGGCGTCGATGTCCGCAGGGTGGGAGGCGCCGCGCGGCAGCATCATGCCGATGGCCTCCGCGCAGGTGCTCATGGTGTTCGCCGTGAACATCGCGCCGCAGGTGCCGCTGCCGGGCATGACGTTGGATTCGAGTTCGAGGTACTGCTCGCGGGTGAGGCGGCCCGACTCGTGGGCTGCCCGGCCTTCCGCCCAGTCCATGATCGTGATGTTCCGGCCCTTGGCCGCGTACGGCTCGAACGAGACCCGCCCCGGCGACGAGGTTCCCGGATACAGCACGAGGCCGAACGCGTTCGTGCGCGCCAGCGGCATCAGGGCGGCCGCGCCGGTCTTGTCGCAGCCCGAGATCACGATCATTCCCTGGCCGTGGTGGGCCCGGTGGCCGATCTCGAAGCAATCGGCCGCCACGTCGCGCGAGACCAGGCTGTAACCCGCGGTCGGCGTGCCCTGCGTGAGGGCATCCGAGACGGCCGGTGCGCCGACGACCAGCCCCTGGCCACCGCGCCTGCCGATGAGATCGGTGAGCAGGTCGGCGATCTCGCGCACGCGGTTGTTGCATCGGTGCGCATTGGTCCAGGCGCTGGCGATGGTGATGATCTCGTTGACCTGGGCGGCCTTGTCCGGGTCGAAGCCGGCGGCCCGCATCTCGACGCGGTTCTTCTTCCAGTAGTCGGGGCTGTCTTGGATCATGGTGCGGGTCTCCTCCTGAAGAGCCCGCTATCACACCACAGATCCCGCCCGTCCCGGAAATCGCCCGAACGGGCGGGCCTGGCCGGTCGGGAGACGCCGGGCTCAGTGCACCCGGCGTCCGCCCACCCAGACTTCGCGGATCACGGGCTGGCCGTCCAGCTCGCGCACCCGGACCACGTCGGCCAGCAGTCCCGGCGCGAGTTCGCCCCGGTCGGTGAGGCCCGCGGCGCGCGCCGGGTGGGCGGTGACCGTTGCGACGGCGGCGGGCAGTTCGAAGCCGGCATCCTGCCGGAGCCGCCAGGCGGCGGTGATCAGGCTCGCGGGGACGTAGTCCGAAGAGAGCGCATCGAGCAGTCCGGCGCGGGCGAGTTCGATGGCCGCGACATTGCCCGAGTGGGATCCTCCGCGCACCACGTTGGGTGCGCCTGCCACGGTGGCGAGCCCGTGTTCGCGCGCCAGGCCGGCGGCCTCGCGGGTGGTGGGGAATTCACTGATGGTGGCGCCGTCGGCCACCGCTTCTTCGACGTGTGCGGCCGTGGTGTCGTCGTGGGTGGCGAGCGCCAGTCCACGCTCGCGGGCGAACGCGGCGAAGTAGCGCCGGTTAGGCTCCGAGTACTGTTGCTGGCGTTCGGGCGCGTGCGTGACCTCGTGATCGAACTGCTCGTGGGTCCAGCCCTTCTTGCCGGTGAAATAGGTCCGCGCGTGCCCGACGTCGGTCCACTGTCGCTGGCCCGGCGTGTGATCCATCAGCGACAGCATGCGCAGTCTCGGGCTGTCCGCGTAGGTGGCGAACAGATCGCGCGTGTTCGGCGCGGGCAGTTCGCAGCGAACGTGGAGCAGGTGGCGGGCGCGCAGCGCGGCGTTTGCGTCCAGGTGCTCGATCAGCGCGAGCAGGTCGGCGTGATTCTGCGACCGGAAACTCTCGCCGTAGGGATCGCCCACGCCGAGCGCATCGAGCACGGTGGTGATGCCGGCGGAAACGACCTCGGCATCGTGAGCCAGCAGCGCGGGCTGCTGAGGAAAGTGGGTCTTGGGTCGCGGCATGAGGTGCCGCTCGAGGTTGTCCGTATGGATCTCGACCAGCCCGGGCAGCAACCAGTCGCCGTCACAGTCGATCGCTTCCGGGATTGCGGTCCCGCCCGATGCGATGTCGGCGATCTTGCCGTCCTCGATCAGGATCGTGCCGTGCACGACCCGGTCGGCGAGCACCAGGTTGGCGTTGGTGAGGACGAGCGTAGAGGCCATGGAGTATCCGTGGTTCAGACGGCCACCGTGCGGTCGGCGACTGCCTCGCGCACGGCCACATCGTGGAAGATGCCGACGAGCGTACGTCCGGCATTCCGGGCTTCGCGGATCATGTCGACGACGATTTCGCGATTCTCGTCATCGAGGGAGGCCGTCGGTTCATCGAGC
>JAUIAI010000237.1 GCA_030425615.1 Gammaproteobacteria bacterium | reverse complement strand
CACGCAGATGCTCGCCGAGACGCTCCGGGTGACGATCCAGTCGAGTGACACCCTGAAGGGCTGGCTCGGCTCCGGTGCACTGTCGCTGGATACGGCCATCTACGGCCTGCTTCTGATCCTGTTCATCATCTACATGCCGAAGGGCATCCTCGGGACCCTTCAGGAGTGGTGGCAGAAACGGCATTCTTGAGGCGACAGAACCATGTCCGACACCTCCAGGTTCGACGCGGGCGGCTATCGATTCGTGCCCGGCGTATTCCAGTACTCGGCCGGCGTCGTGGCCGACGAGTCGCACGAGATCATTCATGTGCGCCTGCGGGCGCCGCTGCCCCTGGCGGCGGGTTTCGACCGCGTGGCCGGCCATCTCGCGGCCCATGGCAGACCGCTCACCTCGTTCTGTGCCTGTGAGCTGCGATCGCCGGCCCCGTTCACGGAGGCGGGCTTCGAGGCGTTCAACCGTCAGTACACCGGCACGTTGCGCGAGTGGGGCATCATCGGCGCCGATGGCGTGAACCCGGTGGCCCGCAGCAATGTCTGTCCTCTGCTCGATCCACCCGTGGAGCCGTCGCTGTTCGCTTTCTCGTTCACGGTGGAAAAGCAGGGGGCGCGGCCCACGGCGGTCGTATCAGGCAGCGGCGAGGTGCCGGAGGGGCTGGATGGCTATGGCGCCCACATCGTGGCTCCCGGCGACACGAGTCCGGCCGGGATGCAGCGCAAGGCCACGTTCGTCGTGGACCGCATGCGAGAACGCATGGCGGCGCTCGGGTTGCCGGATCCGGCCGCGTTGAGCGCCGTTCAGGTCTATACCGTGGAACCGCTCAGGGATCTCCTGGAAAGCGTGCTCGCGCCTGCGGGCCTGTCCGGCCCGGGCGTGACCTGGCACCTCGCCCGGCCGCCCATCGAGGGCTTGGCGTTCGAGATGGACGTGCGCTCCACGGCCATCGAGCAGGTGCTGTGACCGGACAGACCCGCGTCGACTGGCCGGACTCGCACTGGGTGGCGTGCACGCCCGCGCTCGAGGCGGCGCCGCCGCTGACCGACGCCATCGAGACCGACGCGGTCGTCATCGGCGCCGGCTTCACCGGGCTCTCCACGGCCTGGCATCTGGCCCGGGCCGGTGTGCGTACCGTGCTCCTGGAGGCACAGGCCCCGGGCTGGGGAGCGTCCGGACGCAACAACGGTCAGGTCATTCCGACACTGACGCGCCCGGATCCGGACGACATCGAGCATCGGCACGGTGAGGCCGGTGCGCGTTTCGTGACGCTGCTGCGCGACAGCGCTCAGATGCTGTTCGATCTGGTCGGCGAAGCCGGGCTCGAGGCGGAGGCGGAGCAGACGGGCTGGATCCAGCCGGTGCACACGCCCGGCCGGATGAAGATCGCCGAACGGCGCGTCGAACAGTGGGGGCGTCGCGGCGCACCGGTCGAACTGCTCGACGCGGCCACCGTGCGAACGATGACCGGATCGCCGGTGTGGCATGGCGGCTTCACGAATCGCAGCGGGGGGCATGTCAATCCGCTCGCGCTCGCGCGTTCGCTGGCGGCTGCCGCACGGCGGGAGGGCGTGCAGCGTTTCGACGGCACGCCCGCCCTGTCCATGGGTCCGCGGCCCGGGGGCTGGGAGGTGCTCACACCCATGGGGCGGGTGCATGCGCATCGGCTCATGCTCGCCACGCATTCGTACACCGATACCTTCTCGTCACGACTGGCACCCGAGATTGCCCGTGAGGTCGTGCCGGTGTTGTCCTGGCAGATGGCGACCGGCGTGGTGCCCGAGGCCGTGCGCCAGCGGGTGATTCCGGGTCGCCAGGCGGTCTCCGACACCCACGGCGATCTCTACTTCATGCGCTATGACGCGCGTCACCGGCTCGTCACCGGAGGGGCCCTCGTGGTGCCCGCGGCAGGGGCGGCGCGGCTGCGCAGGCGTATCGGCGAGCGCCTGGCCCGCGTGTTTCCGGACCTGGGCCGGCCGACGTTCGACCATGTCTGGAATGGCTACATCGGCATGACCACGGACTTCATGCCGCGACTGCACAGGCTCGGGGAGGGGGCGTTCGCCTGGGTCGGCTGCAACGGGCGCGGGGTGGCTCTGTCGATTGCGCTGGGACGTGAGTTCGCCCGCGCGCTGACCGGGCGGCCGATCGATGATCTCGCTCTGCCGCTGACCGAGCCCCGACCCCTGCCGGCTCACCCGGTGCTGCGCCGGGTGGCGCCGGTGCGATTGCTGCATTTCCGCGCACTGGATAACCGGGAACTGCCATGACGGCCGAGACATCACGGAGCTTCGGAGCACACGAGGTTCACGAACTGCTGCGCCGCGCGTTCGCGATGCGCGCGGCATCCTACGCGCACTTCTACGATGTCTTGCGTGAGCAGCTGGGACGCGAGGCGGCGCTTGCGATCTGCAAGAAGGCGACGCGGCGTATGGGCGAAGCGATGGGTCCGGCGTTGTCGGACCACGCCCCTGCGGATCTCGAGGGTCTGCGCGATGCCTTTCTGGGCGGCATCATCGAGGGGGAGGCATTGTTCGCGCCGACCGACGTCGTCGCCGACGAAGAGGGCCTCCGAATCGACTTCATGCGCTGCCCTCTGAAGGAAGCCTGGGAGGCCATGGGGCGACGCGAGGGCGAACTCGAGGATCTGTGCGAGATCGCGGGGGCGATCGACATCGGATTGTTCGAGTCGGCGGGCTTTCGGTTTGCCGGCAGGACCTGGCGGCTCGGGCAGCAGGGGTGCTGCCGGCTGAGGGTCCTGCCGGGCGAGCCGCTCAGGCCTGGGTCGTCAGGATGATCTTGCCGATGTGATCGCTGCTCTCCATCAGCTCGTGGGCCTCTCGCGCCTTCTCGAGCGGGAACGTGCTGTGGATCACGGGTTTGATCGAGCCCTGGGCCAGCTTGGGCCAGACCTTGCTCTCGAGCGCTCGGGCGATCTCGGCCTTCTGCTCGACGGTGCGCGGGCGCAGGGTCGAACCCGTCCAGGTCAGGCGCTTGATCATGAGCTTCATGAAGTCTGCATCGACGCGAGAGCCGCCGAGCCAGGCGATCTGTACGAGACGCCCTTCGATGGCGAGTACGTCCAGATTGCGCTGGACGTAGTCGCCCCCCACCATGTCCAGCACGACATCCACGCCGCGCTTGTCCGTGAGCCGTTTGATCTCCTCGACGAAGTCCTGGTCACGATAGTTGATCGCGTGATCGGCGCCCAGATCGAGGCAGGCGGCCGCCTTGTCGGCATTGCCCACCGTGACGTACACGGTGGATCCGAAGGCCTTCGCGAGCTGGATCGCCGTGGTGCCGATTCCGCTCGAGCCGCCGTGGATGAGAAGCGACTCTCCCGAGGCCAGCCGGCCCCGGTCGAAGACGTTCGTCCAGACGGTGAAGAAGGTCTCCGGCACGCCGGCCGCCTCGATCATCGACAGTCCGTCGGGGACGGGCAGCGTCTGCGGTTCCGGAGCCACGCAGTACTCGGCATAGCCGCCGCCCGCGACCAGCGCGCAGACCTTGTCCCCCACCGAGAAGCGGCTGGCGCCGTCGCCGAGTGCGACCACCTCGCCGGCCACTTCCAGGCCCGGGATCGGACTCGCGCCGGGTGGCGGATTGTACTGACCGAGACGCTGCTGGACATCGGGGCGGTTTACGCCGGCCGCGGCGACCTTGATCAGGAGCTCGCCGGCGCCGGGCCTGGGCACGGCCATGCGGCCGGGCTTGAGAACGTCTGGGCCACCGAAGCCGTCGAGTTCGATGGCGGTAATCGTGTCGGGCAGAGTCATGTCGTGGGGATCCTCTCAGTAACGGTTCGGGCGCGGCAGCCGGTAGGGGCCGCCCGCCGGTGCCGCGATGTCGCAGTTCTCTTCGTCGGTGATGGCGTCGACCACGAGAAAACGGCTCGCGTCGCGCAGGGCGATCAGTGGATGATGCCAGACGCCCGGTCCGAAGCTGACGCCCTGGCCGGGTTCGGCCATGAATGCACGGGGTCTGGCGGGCCGGCCGTCGACGTCGTCCGCGACGACGACGACGTAGGGATCGGCATGAAGCGGAACGAACGCCTGGGCGCCGAGCGGATGACGCTCGAGCAGCTCGACCGGCATTGGCAGCTCCCGGCGGTTGGCGACGAACACGCTCAGACCTGCGCACCGGGCGGGCGCGAGCACGGTCGCCTCGGCCAGACGGTCGTAGCGCAGCGCGCTTCCGTCGTTGATTTCGATGGGCTTCACGCCCGCCGTGTCGATGACGCGCCCGAAAGGCGCGAATGCTTCGGGGCGCAGCACCTCGAGTGCGAGTTCGCCAGCGGGTGGGAAGAGGGTCATGAGTCGCCGGGTCCTTGGACAAGCCGCTGAGGCGGCGGGGCGGCGATGACGCGGGCGCCGCGATACGGCGATAATCGTACGATGGGTTCGATGATGATCGAGACACCGCTGGGCAGGACCCGCCTCGAATCCGAGAGCGGCCGGCTCGTTCGCATCTCCTGGGGGGAGCCCGCCGGGCAGGAACCGTCGGAGGACGACGTTCTGCGCGAGACGGCGGCGCAACTGACCGCTTATTTCGGCGGGCGCCTGCACTCGTTCGATCTCCCGCTGGCGCCGGCCGGTTCGCCGTTCCAGCAGCGGGTGTTCGCGGCGATGCGGCGCATCGCGTTCGGACGGACGCGGCGATACGGAGAGCTGGCCGCAGAGCTCGGTTCGGTTCCCCGGGCTGTCGGCAGGGCCTGTGGTGCGAATCCGCTTCCGATCGTCATTCCGTGTCACCGGGTGGTCGGTGCGTCGGGGCCGGGCGGTTTCTCGGCCGCCGGCGGCGTCGAGGACAAGACCTGGCTGCTGGTGCACGAAGGCGCCGCGCTGATATGAGCGGAGCAAGGCGGTGTAACGCGATCCGACGATGCGGGCCGTGCGGGCAAAAAAAAGCCGCCTGGCGGCGGCTTCAAGGACTGATGCTAGGAGTGATCGCTACCGGGAACCTGCTGCGACACAGGTCGGACCCGGTCCGTCAGCATCCCAAGAGGATGCACCCAACTATATGCAATCGGCGTGCCACCCTCGCGGATGGCGTGTAAGTTATTGAAAGGTAATAAGTTGTTCAAATTGTTTCGTATTCCGACAAGTGTGTCTGTAAGCTTCGGCGACAAATCGGGGGGCGCGGGCCTCCGGGAGGCGAAATGGCGTTGAATGTTCTGGGCGGGCCGCTGCAGGCCTGTTCCTACGACCCGTTGACCGGGTTCCTGAGAAGCGGTTGCTGCGATACCGATCCCTCCGATGCCGCCAGCCACACGGTTTGTGCGCGGGTGACGGAGGCCTTCCTCGAATTCTCGCGTTCGGTGGGCAATGATCTCTCGACGCTGCGACCCGAATTCCGCTTCGCCGGGCTTCGTCCCGGTGACCGCTGGTGCCTGTGTGCCGGTCGCTGGCTCGAGGCGTTCGAGGCCGGGGTCGCACCGCCCGTGGTCCTGGAGGCCACTCATGCGCAGGCGCTCGAT
>JAUIAI010000236.1 GCA_030425615.1 Gammaproteobacteria bacterium | reverse complement strand
GTGATGTTCGCCTCGCTGCGACGCGGGTTTCTGCTGGAGCGACTCAACCAGGACAACCCGGATCAGCAGGTTCGGGACGAGGCGTTCATCCTGGGGGTCTTCTCCCTCCTGGACAAGCTGTTCAAGGAGCCCTTCGAGTCGCTGTTCGAGCGCCTGCCCATTCCCGAGTCCGTCTACGAGGCACTCGTGAACCGCAGCGGTCCGTTGTTCCCCTATCTCAACGTCGCGGCCGCGCTGGAGCAGAGCGTCGATCGCTCGGTCCAGGACGCGATCGACGACGCGTTCATCTCGCTCGAGGACTGCAACCTGGCGCTGCTCTCGGCGCTCGGCGAGGGCGACAGCACCGCAGCCGGAGCGACCGCCTGAGTCGCGTCCGCGTCCGCGTCGCTCACTCGCTCAGGAGGTGATGCGCGAACTCGGCTGAGTCCACCTCGCGCTGGTTGCGCGCGTTGTAGCGGGGGCCGTGTACGGTGTGCTCGTTGATGAGGTCGTCCAGCGCGGCGATGACCTCGGCCGTGAGCTCGACCTCTGCCGCGCCGGCGTTCTCCTCCAGGTGCTCGATCCGGGTCGTCCCCGGAATCGGAACGATGTCTTCACCCTTGGCCAGCACCCATGCGAGCGCGAGCTGGGCCGGCGTCACGCCGACGCGTTCCGCCAGCGCCTCGTAAGCCGGCAGCAGCCCCAGGTTGCCCGCGTAATTGGTTTCGGTGAAGCGCGGCATCGCGCGCCGCAGATCGCCCTCGGCCAGCCGGGTGACGTCGGTCAGGCGGCCGGTCAGGTACTGCCTCGCAAGCGGGCTGAAGGCGACGAAGCCGACCCCCAGTTCCCGGCAGGCCGCGAGGATCTCGATCTCCGGGTTCCGTGTCCAGAGCGAGTATTCGCTCTGCACGGCGGTGATCGGATGAACCGCGTGCGCGCGGCGCAACGTCCCGGCCGAGACCTCGGACAGCCCGAGCGTGCGGACCTTGCCGGCCGAGACGGCATCCGCGAGGGCACCCATGCTGTCCTCGATCGGCACCTTCTTGTCCCAGCGGTGCAGATAGTAGAGGTCGATCACGTCGGTCCGGAGTCGTTGCAGGCTCGCGTCGATCGACCGACGCAGGGTTTCGGGCCGGCCGTCGATCTCGCGCACGCCTGCATCGTTCTTGAAGATGCCCCCCTTGCTCGCGAGCACGTATTCTCCGCGCCGGTGTCCGATGGCCTCGCCGACCAGCGTCTCGTTCGCGCCGAAGCCATAGAGCGCCGCCGTGTCGATCAGCGTGTAGCCGAGGTCGAGGGCGCGATTCAGCACCCGGGCAGCGTCGGCCGGGGCCGGAGGCGGCCCGTAACCGTGCGACAGGCTCATGCATCCCGCGCCGATGCAGGAGACCGTGAACGGGCCGAGCGAGCGGGTTTTCATGTCAGGGTCCTCACGGGTTGGTTCGCTTCCGGCAAAGCGTAACATTCCGATCGATGCGACCCGCACGACCGCCCCGGTCGCGGCCTGGTCGCGGCCCTCTCCGCGCGCAACCGTTTCGGATCCGTCCATGAACGACACACTGAACCGCCAGGGGGTGCTGGCCTCGCGTCCCGTCGGTATTCCCCAGGCAGAGCATTTCGAGATCCGCGAGACGCCCGTCGACCGGCCCGGCCCGGGGCAGGTGCTGATCCGCAACCGTTTCTGGTCCGTGGAGCCCGCGATGCGCGGCTGGGTCAACGCGGTGGGCAACTACTCGGAGCCCGTTGCCGTCGGCGCGGTGATGCGCGCCTTCTCGGCCGGCGAGATCATCGCCTCGGAGAGCCCGGAGCACCGGGTGGGAGACCGCGTGACGGGTCTGTTCGGCTGGCAGACGCATGCCTGCGTCGACGCAGACGTGATCGAGCACACGATCCAGGGTGACGATCTGCCGTTGTCGGCCTACCTCGGCGTTCTGGGTCTGAACGGCATCACGGCCTACTTCGGTCTGCTGGATCTGGGGCGCCCGCAGAGCGGGCAGACCGTCGTCGTGTCCACGGCCGCGGGTTCGGTCGGCTCGTGCGTGGGTCAGATCGCCAGATTGCACGGGTGCCGTACCGTGGGCATCGCCGGCGGTGCGGCCAAGACCGCGTTGTGCACGGAAGCCTTCGGTTACGACGCAGCCATCGACTATCGTGAAGACGATCTGGAGTCGGCGCTCGCGGCCGCCTGCCCGAACGGCATCGACGTCTATTTCGACAATACGGCCGGGCCGATCAGCGACGCCGTGTACAGGCAGCTCGCGCTGCACGCGCGGATCGTGGTCTGCGGTACCTCGTCGGTGGCCAACTGGGATCCCGCGCCGGTCGGGCCCCGGATCGAGAGAAGCATCCTGGTAAAGCGCGCGAGCATGCACGGGCTGCTCGTCTTCGACTACCGCTCGCGCTACGGGCAGGCCAGGCAGGCCCTCGAGGACTGGATTCGCGAGGGTCGGCTGACGTGGCGCGAAGACATCCTCGAAGGTGTCGAGGCGGCTCCGGATGCCATCGCGGGTCTCTATCGCGGCGACAACATGGGCAAGCGGTTGATCCGTGTCGGCTGAAGGCGCGCCGCGCGCCCGGACGGACTCGCAGACGGGCGCGCCGGCCACCGCGGCGACGCTTCGCGAGCTGGCGGTCGCGGCATTCGCGAGCGCGTTGTCCATGCGGGTATGCGACGCCATGCTGCCGCGCATGGCGGCGGACTTCGATCGCCCCGTCACGGACATGGCCGGCGTGGTCACGGCGTTCGCCATCGCCTACGGCCTGTTCAGTCTCGTCCACGGTCCGCTCGGAGACCGGCGGGGCAAGCTGGGCGTCATCGCGGTGGCCACGCTGGTGGCCGCGCTGGGCTCGCTGGCCTGCTGGCTGTCCTGGAGCCCGGCGAGTCTGGTGGCCTTCCGTTTCGTCACCGGCGCGGCCTGTGCCGCCATCATTCCGTTGTCGCTCGCGTGGATCGGTGACTCCGTCGGACCCGAGGCGCGTCAGCGCACGCTCGCGCGGTTCATGGCCGCGCCGGTCTCGGGTCTCATCGCCGGACAGATCGTCGGCGGCGTCTTCGCCGATGCCATCGGCTGGCGGTCGGCATTCCTGTTGCCGGCCGCGCTGTTCGGCCTGGCCGGGCTACGCCAGCTCCTCGATGTCCGGCGTGCGCGTGATCGCGGGCCCGCGACCGTGCAGGGCGGGGTGATCGCCGGCTACGTCGAGCTGCTGCGCAACCCGCGAGCGCGGTTCCTGATGATCACCGTGACGCTCGAGGGCGCCTGCGCGTTCGGCGTGCTCGCGTTCGTGCCGAGCTATGTTCACGACGCGTTCGGCCTGCCGCTCTGGCATGCCGGGCTCCTCGTGGCGGTCTACGGACTCGGCGGGCTCGCGTTCGCCACCTGGGCGGGCACGATCATTTCGCGTCTGGGCAGCGCCAGGATGGCGGTGGCGGGCGGTCTGTCGCTGATGTCCGGCTTCTCGATCGTGGCCTGGGCGTCGGGCTGGTGGTGGGTGGCCGTGGGTTGCGCGCTGGCGGGATTCGGTTTCGGCATGCTGCACAACACCTTGCAGACGGGCGCCACGCAGGCGCATCCCAAGGCGCGCGGTACCGCGATCGCCGGCTTCGCCATGTGTCTCTTCGTCGGCCAGTCGGTCGGGGTGGCCGCGGCGGCAGAGGCCCTCGCGCGCGTGTATTACCCGACTGTGTTTACGGTTCTTGCCGTTTCCCTGACCTGCGTGGGGCTTGTGGCAGCCAGAGCGAACACGCGCGGCTGAAGCGCAGCCCGTAACAGAATCGAGATTTTCCGTCCCTAACCTTCCAGGTCGTCGGCGCGTTCTTCGCGCGGCGGTCCATCGAACGAAGGCGCTCGTGCGCCATCACAGCAGGAAGAACGGGATGAATCTGCACTCCAAGCAACAACGACAGACGGCCAGCGCACTGGCCATCCTCATCGGGGCCTTGTTCTCCGCGCCCGGCGCGCACGCCGAGGGCTTCAAGGTTTCGGGTCACATCAACCGCGCCATCATGCTCGGCGACAACGGGACCGATTCCGAGACGTTTTTCGTCGACAACTCGGCCTCGCAGTCGCGCCTGCGCGTCACCGGCGAGAAGGAGGTCTGGGAAGGTCTCACCGGTGGCATCAAGTTCGAGGTCGGCTACTCGTCGAACCCGTCGAACAGCGTGAACTTCGCCAACCGTGACATCAGCGCCGACTGGAGCGAGCGCCACATCGATCTGTACCTGAAGGGCGGCTTCGGCAAGGTCAGTCTCGGTCAGGGCGACGGCGCGGCCAACGGCGGCACCGAGGTCGATCTCTCGGGAACGACGCTCGCGAACTACTCTGGTTCGGGTGACTTCGGTGGCGGTATCCCGTTCGCCGGCCCCGGCGGCGCGGGCCCCGCGATCGACGACGTCCTCGGCAATCAGGATTTCGAGAGCCGGCACGACCGCATCCGCTACGACACGCCTGCCTTCGGCAATACGACGCTGTCGCTCAGCCTGGGCTCCAAGAGTGGCAACGACGTCACCGAACTCGCGATCCGGCCCGAGCTCGATCTGGCCGGCGGCAAGCTCGAAGCGGCCGTGGGTTTCTCCAGCGAGGACAAGGGCGGCGCGGCCGGCGACGAGCAGACCTTCGGCGGCTCCGTGTCATGGCTCGGCGCCAGCGGCTTCAACGTGACGCTGGCCTTCTCCGAGAAGAGCGACGACAACGCCGGCAACCCGGATTCGCAGTACATCTACGGCAAGGTCGGCTACAGGTTCGGCAACCACGCCGTGGCACTCGACCTGGGTCAGGCGTCCGACTTCGACGCGCAAGGCGACGACGCCACCTCACTGGGCATCGGCTACGTGTTCAAGGCCGCGAAGTGGGTCGAACTGTACGGCAGCTTCCACTCGTTCAGCCTGGACCGCACCGGCGCCGACTTCGACGACATCCAGACCATCATGGCCGGTGCGCGCCTGAAGTTCTGAGTCGCGGCTGTCGACCCTCTCCTAAGGTCCGAGCGCAAGGACACCGGATCGGCGCGGCCGGCTCCCCGGGCGTCGAAGGACGCCCGGGCGGCGGGCCGGCCGATTCGGTGACCCCGACTCGAACCGAACTTCGGCGGCCCCGGCAGGTCGCCTTTTTTTGCGGGAAGCCGGCAGGCCTCAGGCGGTCGCGAAGCCTGCGTAGCCGCAGGCCTGGACCTGGCGGCACTTCTCCGCATAGGCGGGAAAACCCAGCAACGGCATGAACACCCGTGCCTTGCCCGGCACGTTCGCGCCCAGGTACCAGGAGTTGCAGTACGGGAACACGGTGTTGCCGGCGACCTCGTTGACGTGGGCGACCCAGTCGTCCTGGGCCCGGGGCAGCGCCGAGATGCGGGTGCGTCCGTTCTCGCGCATCCAGTTCAGGCAGTCGTCGATGAACTCCACGTGCTGCTCGATGGACATGATCATGTTCGTCAGCACCGAGGGGCTGCCCGGGCCGGTGATCATGAACAGGTTCGGGAAGCCCGCCACCATCAGCCCGAGGTAGTT
>JAUIAI010000235.1 GCA_030425615.1 Gammaproteobacteria bacterium | reverse complement strand
TGTTCGAGAACGTCAATATCGCACTGGAAAAGGGGGAGTTTGTTTGCATCATCGGCCACTCGGGGTGTGGCAAGTCGACCATCCTGAACATCCTGGCCGGACTCGATGCGCCCACCGAGGGCGTGATCATCGTCGACGATCGCGAACTGGACGGCCCGAGCCTCGATCGCGCCGTGATCTTCCAGGGCCACGCGCTGATGCCGTGGCTCAGCGCCTGGCGCAACATCGATTTCGCGGTGCGTTCGCGCTGGCCGCAAATGTCCGCCGCCGAGCGCCGCACGCACTGCCAGCGCTACATCGACCTGGTGCATCTCACCGGTGCCGAGGACAAGAAACCCGCCCAGCTCTCCGGCGGCATGCGTCAGCGGGTGGGCATCGCCCGCGCGTTCGCCATCGAGCCGCGCATCCTGCTCATGGACGAACCGTTCTCGGCGCTGGACGCGCTGACCCGCGGCGCGCTGCAGGACGAGCTGCTGCAGATCATGGCGCAGACGCGTCAGACCACCTTCATGATCACGCACGACATCGACGAGGCGCTGCTGCTGGCCGACCGCATCGTGCTGATGACCAACGGCCCGCACGCCCGCGTGTGCGAGATCGTGCGCAACACCCTGCCGGCCGGCCGGACCCGCGCCGACATGCACCTGCACCCGAACTACTACCCCATGCGCAACCACCTGATCGAGTTCCTGGTGGAGCGCTCCGACACCCTGCGCGCGGCGGTGAACTCCGACGCCTACGACCCGCGCAACCCGCCGCTGGTCAGCCCGGCGGCCGATCCGCTGCCGGGTGCCGTGCGCGGCTGACGAACCCTTTCCCCTCGAAGCCCCAGACCAACCAGGAGCTGCCCACCATGACCACCGACATCACCCGCCCGCTGTCCAAGCTCGACATGACCGAGACCATCATGGCGGTCAAGTACAACCGCCGTCTCACCTGGGCCGCAATGGCCGAGGCGGCCGGCATGTCCGACGTGTTCGTCGTCTCGGCCTGTCTCGGCCAGAACACGCTGCCGGCCGAGGCCGCCGAGAAGCTCTGCGCGTTCCTGGAGCTGGGCACCGAAGTCGCGGAGTGCCTGCAGATGGCGCCCAAGAAGGCGCAGGCCGCCGAGACGGTCAGCAAGGACCCGCTGATCTACCGCTTCCACGAGATCACCTACGTCTACGGCGACACGATCAAGGAGCTCATCCACGAGAAGTTCGGCGACGGCATCATGAGCGCGATCGATTTCGACATGTCGGTCGAGCGCGAACCGAACCCCAAGGGCGACCGCGTCAAGGTCACCATGTCCGGCAAGTACCTTGCCTACAACCAGTGGTGAGCGGGAGCCGGTCGTGAAAGGTCAGGGCGCACACATCGCCGTCGAGAAGGTTTCGCACCGCTACCGGCGCACCGCACTGCAGGTGCTGGACGACATCGCATTCGAGGTTCAGCCGGGCCAGTGCGTGGCGCTGGTCGGGCGCTCGGGCTGCGGCAAGTCCACTCTGCTGCACATTCTCTGCGGGCTGATGTCGGCGTCCACGGGCAATGTCTACATCGACGGCGCACGGGTATCCGGACCCTCGTCGGACTGGGTGATGATGTTCCAGGCGCCCAGCCTGCTGCCGTGGATGAGCGTACGGGGCAACGTGGGCCTGGGTCTGCGTTTCGCCGGCCGGCGTGAAGGGCTGCAGGCGCGGGTCGACGAGATGCTGGACCTCGTGGACCTCACGGCCTTTGCCGATCGCAACGTCCAGGATCTCTCCGGCGGCCAGCAGCAGCGCGTGGCGTTCGCCCGCTCGCTCGCGCCCGAGCCCGACCTGCTGCTCCTGGACGAGCCGTTCTCCGCGCTCGACACCTTCACCCGCCACGCCCTGCAGCGCGATGTCCGGCGCATCGTCAAGGAACGCGGCCTCACGCTCGTTTTCGTGACCCACGACATCAACGAGGCGGTGATGATGGCCGACCGCGCGTTGATCATGGCGCCGGATCCCGGTCGCATCGTGGCCGACATCCCGATCGATCTAGACGGCGAGCGCGCCAGCGGCACGCCCGCGTTCGCCGCCGCCCGGGAAGCGCTGCTGGGCGCCTATGAATCCGCCAGCGGCCTTGCGAACCCGGACGACCCGGTCGTCGCACCGACCCTTCTTCCCATGCCAACGACCCGCGCCTCAGTCGCGCAACCGAAAGTCCAGAGGATTTCCGCATGAACACGACTCAAGATCACGGCGGTTTCGTCGAGCCCGACGAGAACGCCTTCCCCGTCGACCACGGTCGTCGTCGCGTACTCGACATGTTCGCCGCCGGCGGCGTGATGAGCGCGCTCGGTGGCACCATCGCCGGCATGCACGCACCCGCCTACGCGTCGGAGGACGGCGTGGTGCGCATCGGCTATCTGCCGATCACCGACGCCACCGCGCTGCTGGTGGCCCACGGTATGGGCTTCTTCAAGGAAGAAGGCCTGGAGGCCGAGCGCCCGACCCTGATCCGCGGCTGGTCGCCGCTGGTGGAAGGCTTCGTCGCCAACAAGTTCAACCTCGTGCACTTCCTGAAGCCGATCCCGGTCTGGATGCGCTACAACAACAACATCCCGGTCAAGCTCATGGCCTGGGCGCACACCAACGGCTCCGGCCTGGTGGTGGGCCGGCACACCGACATCACGAGCTTCGAGCAGCTGGGCGGCAAGCAGGTGGCGGTGCCGTTCTGGTACTCGATGCACAACATCGTGCTGCAGTACGCGCTGCGCCAGTCGGGCGTCAAACCCGTGATCAAGGCCGAGGGCGAACCGCTCGCGCCCGACGAATGCAATCTGAGCATCCTGCCGCCGCCCGAGATGCCGGCCGCGCTGGCCGCCCGCAAGATCGACGCCTACATCGTAGCCGAGCCGTTCAACGCCATGGGCGAGATCAAGGCCGGTGCGCGCATGCTGCGCTTCACGGGCGACATCTGGAAGAACCACCCGTGCTGCGTCATCTGCATGCACGAAGCGGCCACCACGCAGAACGCCGAGTGGACGCAGAAGGTCATGAACGCCGTGGTGCGGGCGCAGATCTACGCCTCGCAGAACAAGAAGGAGGTGGCGCGGCTCATGTCCAAGGACGGCGAGGGCTATCTGCCCATGCCGGCCAAGATCGTGGAGCGTGCCATGACCCGTTACGACGACGAGGCCTCCTACCTCGAGTCCGGCGCCATCAAGCACGCCGCGCAGTGGGGCAACGGCCGCATCGACTTCCAGCCCTGGCCGTATCCGTCGGCCACGCGTCTGATCGTGGAGGAGATGAACAAGACCGTGGTCGGCGGCGACACCACCTTCCTGAAGGGGCTCGACCCGCAGCACGTGGCCGACGACCTCGTCGATTACCGCTTCGTGAAGGCCGCGCTCGAGAAGTACCCGGGCTGGATGAAGGACCCGAGCGTCAACCCCGGTGATCCGTTCAACCGCCAGGAGGTGCTGTCGCTATGAGCGCATCGTCGGCAGAGGCCATGGAACTGTCCGACGGCGCGCGGGTCGGGCTGCGTGAAGGGCTCGTCCGGCTCGGTGGCCGCTTCGCCGGCATCGGGTACGGGCTGGCCGGCATGCTCGTCCTGCTCGCCGTCTGGTGGTTGGGCGGGCGGCTGGTGGAGTCCAGCGACGACCTCATGGCCTTCGCCGACTTCGCGCCGGCGCCGGCGCTGGCCCGCCTGCAGGACATGGTGGTCACTGGCGAGGCGCTCGACATGGCCGTTCCGAGTCTGGCCCGCGTCGGTCTCGGGCTGTTCTGGTCCGTGGTCATCGGTGTGCCGGTGGGCATGGCCGTCGGTTTCTGGGCACGACTGCGCGCGCTGACCAACGTGCCGTTCCAGTTCCTGCGCATGATCAGCCCGCTGTCGTGGATGCCGATCGCCGTCATGACCTACGAGACCTGGGACGGCGCCATCGTGTTCCTGGTGGCGGTGGCGGCCATCTGGCCGGTGATCTTCTCCACCGCCGCCGGCGTACGCCGCATCGACCCCGCGTGGTTCAAGGTGGCCCGCAACCTGGGCGCCCGTGCCTGGCACCTGCTGTTCACGATCGTGGTGCCCGCGGTGACCCAGGACATCCTGAACGGCATCCGCCTGGCGCTGGGCGTGGCCTGGATCGTCCTGGTACCGGCCGAGTACCTGGGCGTGACCTCCGGGCTCGGCTACGCGATCAACGACGCCCGCGACACGCTCGAATACGACCGGCTCGCCGCCACCGTCGTGATCATCGGCGCCATCGGCTTCACGCTCGACCAGTGCCTGCAGTGGCTGATCGCGCGCACCAACTGGCTGCGCACCGACGGCTGATTCCCACTTCTTTTTCACCCGACAACACACGTCCAAACCATCTGACAGGAGGACCCCCATGAACGACACCGCAACCCCCAACGTCCCGCTCACCGGCTGCCTGGCGCCTATCGACAAGGACGGTCTGAACCAGCTCATCGAGACCGGCAAGGCGAACCCGCAGGCGATCAAGACGCTCAAGTGCAAGACCGTGGCCGAAGGACGCTTCCGCCACGCGAACTACATCCGCAACCTGGAGCCCTACATCGTCGACGAGCCTCCCGGTCTGCTCGGTGACGACACCGCGCCGAACCCGTCCGAGGCCTCGCTCGCCGCATTGGGTTCCTGCATCGCCGTCGGTCTGCACGCCAATGCGATCCACCGCGGCATCACCATCGAATCGCTCGAGGTCCAGCTCGAAGGTGATCTGAACATCACCGCCGTCTGGGGCACGGGCGACGTCTCGGAGAAGCCGGTGGGTTTCACCGACGTGCGCATCAAGGTGGACATGAAGGCCGACTGCCCGCAGGAGACCATCGACGAGCTGATCACGCACGTGTGCCAGTGGTCGACCATGTTCAACACCTTCAAGCGGCCCGTGAACATGGTGGCCGAATCCGCCTGATTCCATCCTTCATCAGGAGCAAGACGTGAGTGCGATTCTCCAGGAGCCCTTGTCCGCCGCGCCGGTCGTCCCCGGCGTGGTCGATCGTGACAGCCTGTTGGTGCAGGTGCGCGAGCTCACCCGCGGGGCCCTGTCCGGACAGGTCAACGCCATCGACGCCGAGGGCGTCTATCCCGAGGCGTTCATGCGCGATCTGGGTGCCCTGGGCGCCTATGCGTCGCACCTGAAGCCGTTCGCCGGTCCGGGTACGGCGCCCGACCTGGACACGACGATCGACGCCATGACGATCGTGGGTGAGACCTGCCTGTCGACCGCGTTCTGCTTCTGGTGTCAGAGCGCCCTGGGCTGGTACGTGGCCAGCTCGGACAACGAGGCCCTGCGAGCCGAACTGCTCGAGCCGGTGGCCCAGGGGGCCGTCCTGGGCGGCACGGGGCTGTCCAACCCGATGAAGTCGTTCTTCGGCATCGAGAAGCTGCAGCTCAACGACGCCAGCTTCACCGCCGAGATGGAGACCTCGGCCGCCCTCGGCTTCGGCTTCCGCTGCGGCTTCCTCGGCCTGCTGCACCTCGAGGTCATCCGCGACCGCATCGACCGCGAATACGACATC
>JAUIAI010000234.1 GCA_030425615.1 Gammaproteobacteria bacterium | reverse complement strand
TCGAGGCCGACGACCGCGCCGGCGCCCAGCCGCGCCGCCGAGATGGCCAGGATGCCCGATCCGCAGCCGTAGTCGATCACCGTCTGACCCGGCGCCAGGTTTTCCTCCAGCCACAGCAGGCAGAGGTGCGTGGTGGGATGGCTGCCGGTGCCGAAGGCCAGGCCCGGGTCGACCGTGATGCGGATCCGTTCACCCGTCTGTGGCGTGGCCGCGTGCCAGGACGGGCTGATCCAGAGGCGCTCCCCGACGGGGATCGGTACGAACTGCGCCTGCGTCAGGCTCACCCAGTCCTGATCGTGCACCGGTCGCCGCTGCAGGATCACCGGTGTTTCCCGTCCGAGAGACTGGCAGGCCCGCCGAAGCAGCGCATCGGGGTCGTCGTCGGCCTCGGTGAGCAACGTGAGCCTCGAGCGCGCCCAGCCGATGACGGGTGGCGGTCGGTCGGGCTCTCCGAACACCGGTTGCTCGCGCGCCGTGTCGGCATCGGCGTCGTCGACCTGCACGCTGAGCCCGCCGTGTTCGAGCAGCGCGTCGCTGAGCGCGTCCGCGTCGTCCCGCGGCACTTCGACGACCGTCTCCAGCCAACGGGGGGGGGACCCTGCGGAATCGCCGGACCGGGGCACGTTCATCGGGTGGGCCGTGTCCTGAATGACCTTCGTTTGGTCGACCGGCTCGCGCGGCGGGCGTCAGCCCCGCTGCGCGAGCATCTCCTCGAGATAGTGGATCGAGGTACCACCGGTGGCGAAGCCCGGATCGGCCATCAGATGCCGGTGCAGGTCGAGGTTCGTCTGAATGCCCTCGACGGCCATCTCCGAGAGCGCGACCTTCATCCGCTCGATGGCCTGCTGGCGATGCTCGCCGTAGGAGATCACCTTGCCGATCATCGAGTCGTAGTAGGGCGGTACCTGGTAGCCGGAGTAGACATGGCTGTCCACCCGGATACCCGGTCCGCCCGGCGGATGCCATGCCGTGATCCGGCCCGGCGAGGGTGTGAACTTGAACGGATCCTCGGCGTTGATCCGGCACTCGATCGCGTGTCCCCGGATTTGCACGTCCCGTTGACGCATGCGCAGTTTCTGACCGGCGGCGATCCTGATCTGCTCCTGAACGATGTCCACGCCCGTGACCAGCTCGGTGACCGGATGCTCGACCTGCACGCGCGTGTTCATTTCGATGAAGTAGAACTCGCCGTTCTCGAACAGGAACTCGAAGGTTCCCGCTCCGCGGTAGCCGATGCGCCGGCAGGCGTCCGCGCAGCGGTCGCCGATGCGATCGATGAGCTTGCGCGCGATGCCCGGGGCGGGGGCCTCCTCGATGACCTTCTGGTGGCGGCGCTGCATCGAGCAGTCTCGCTCGCCCAGATGGATGGCGCCGCCGTGTTCGTCGGCGAGCACCTGGATCTCGACGTGCCTCGGGTTCTGGAGGAACTTCTCCATGTAAACCGACGGATTGCCGAAGGCGGCCTCGGCTTCGGATCTGGTCATCGAAACCGCATTGATCAGCGCGGCCTCGGAGTGCACGACGCGCATGCCGCGCCCGCCGCCGCCGCCGGCGGCCTTGATGATCACCGGGTAGCCGATCGCACGGGCGATGCGGATGATCTCCTGGGGGTCGTCGGGCAGTGCCCCGTCCGACCCCGGCACGACCGGCACCTTCGCCGTGCGCATCGCGTCCTTGGCTGAGACCTTGTCGCCCATGAGCCGGATGTTCTCCGGCCGCGGCCCGATGAACACGAACCCGCTGCGCTCGACGCGCTCCGCGAAGTCCGCGTTCTCGGAAAGGAACCCGTATCCGGGATGGATGGCCGAGGTATCCGTGACCTCCGCGGCGCTGATGATCGCGGGAATGTTCAGGTAGCTGTCGCGCGAGGAGGGCGGGCCGATGCAGACGGACTCGTCTGCGAGCCTCACGTACTTGGCTTCGGTGTCGGCCTGCGAATGCACGACGACGGTACGGATGCCCAGTTCGCGGCAGGCGCGCTGGATGCGCAGCGCGATCTCGCCCCGGTTGGCGATGAGGATCTTCTCGAACATGGCGACGCCGTTCACTCGATGACGAACAGCGGCTGGCCGTATTCGACGGGTTGGCCGTTCTCGACCAGGATTGCCGTGATGCGGCCCGACTTCTCGGCTTCGATCTCGTTGAGCAGCTTCATCGCCTCGATGATGCAGAGGGTGTCGCCGTCACTGACCTTGCTGCCGATCTCGACGAACGGATCGGCCTGGGGGTTCGGCGCCCGATAGAACGTGCCCACCATGGGCGACTTGACGGTGAAGCCGCTGATCACCGGCGCAGGAGCCGGCTCGGGCCGGGCTTCGGGTGCCGCCGGCGCGGGCGCCGAGGCGACCGTCGCCGCCGCGGCCGGTGCGGCCGCCATCGGCACGGGCTGCCCCTGCTTGACGATCCGTACCTTGTCTTCGCCCTCGGTGATCTCGAGTTCCGAGATGCCGGACTCCGCGACCAGGTCGATGAGGGTCTTGAGTTTTCTGAGATCCATTGAAGAACGTCTCCGTTCGGAGCCGGCGGGCGGGTCGGGCGGTGTCGACTTCGTCAACGCAGGCTCTCAGCCCTTCGCGGGCCAGTGGGTGTCAGTCAGCGCCGCGTGGGCCGCCTCGAGGGCGAGCCGGTAGCCGCGTGTACCGAGCCCGACGATGCTGCCCACGGCCAGATCGCTGAAGAACGACTTGTGCCGGAAGGCTTCACGCCGGTGGATGTTGGTGAGGTGGACTTCGATGAAAGGAATGGCAACCCCCGCCAGAGCGTCTCGAATCGCGACGCTCGTGTGGGTGTAGGCGGCGGGATTGATGATGATGAAACCCACCCCCTCGGTGCGGGCCGCCTGGATCCGATCCACCAGCGCGCCTTCGTGGTTGGACTGGAAGCTCACGAGGCCGAGGCCGAGCTCGGCGGCACGGGCACGAAGTCCCGCGTCGACGTCCCCGAGCGTCGTGTGGCCATAGATCTCCGGCTCGCGCGTGCCGAGCAGGTTCAGGTTCGGCCCGTGCAGCACGAGGATGGATGAAGGCATTGGGAAATCCGGATTTTGGCCGGAATTAGCGACCGTTCGAAGAATTCTGCTGCCTGCGCGGTTCCGTGGCAAGCGCTATGGCGTAATCCAGACAGATGATGTTGCAGCTCGATCTTTCGGCAAACAAGGCTCTACTTCGGCCAAGTGATCTTTATTTTTCGTTATCAGTGGGGCGCGGCCAGTGCGTCGAGGACCGCCTGTCGCAACTCCGCGTGCGAAACACGCCCGAGCTTGCGAAAGACCTCGCGCCCGGCGGCGTCGTAGACGAGCGTGTAAGGCAGCGCCCCGGATTCGTTGCCGAAATCCTTGAGTACCGCCAATCCGCCTCCATCCAGCGCGAACAGCGGGTAATCCACTGTCAATTTGCTGCCAAATGCCTGGATCCGCTCCGGGGTGTCGATGCCCAGCCCCAGCACCCGGACGCCTTTGTCGCGAAACTCTTCCTGAACTTCGTTGATGTCAGGCATCTCCTGGACGCACGGCGGGCACCAGGTGGCCCAGAAGTTCACCACCAGAACCCGGCCCCGGTAGGGACTCATGTCCGTGGGGCTGCCGGTCGCGTCCGGGACCGGCTGGGTCAGCAGATGCGCCAGGGGCGCGGCGGTATCGCCGTCCGTGGTGGTCGGGCCCCTCAGCAGGCCGATGCCGAACCCGGCGGCCAGCGCGAGCACCGCCACGGTGACCATCAGCACGGCGTTGCGAACGACGGGACTCATGTCCGCAGCTTCTCGATCAGCGCGCCGCGCGAGCCGCGCTCGGCCGCACGGTTGCCGCGCCGCTTCCCCGAGCGGAGTTCGCGGCGGTCGTAGGTGGCGAGGATCACGGGCTCGTCGCGCCAGTAGAAGGCCAGCGCCTCGGCTTCGCCCCGGCCGCTCAGATGCGGCACGGTGACCGCATCGTAGGAGATGTTCCGGTTGAGCAGGTCGATGGCGAGGTCCTTCGCGCTGTCCGAGAACGCCTGCAGATGGATCGGCGCGTGCTCGGCGACGATGCCCTTCCAGACCGCACCCGTGAGCATGGGCTCGAACTCGGCCAGCATGTCCATGAGCTCCAGGGCGACCTCCCGGCGGCGGCGCACGCGGTCGTCGTGATCGTCGTCGAACAGGCGCAGGTGCTCGAGCAGCGCTGCGTCGATGTCGTCGTTGTCCGGCAGCACGGCGCGCCCGTTGCCAGCCGACAGGGCCTGGGCCGCCTTGTGTTTCGCGGTGGCATAGTCGAGCGCGTGCTCGGCGATGAGACGGGCTGCGGCCGCGGCGATTTCTTCGCGCAGGCCCCCGGAATCGCGTCCGTCAGGATGGCCGCTCGGCATGGGGGAGGTCGTTGTCGTCGCTCGGATAGAATCCGCGATTCTATTGCACCCTGCGGCCCGGCCCGGCAGACTGCCCCGCCCGTGTGGGGTCGGTGTCACGACCCCGCGTGGTCCGTCACACGTCGTGAGAGCATGGCGGAGCGCCCGGCGGCCCGCGGCTCCGGCGCCCTCCTCTGCGAATCGAACCACCCTGTCCGAGCGATCTTGGCACGACTTCACATCCTTGGGATCTGCGGCACCTTCATGGGGGGCATCGCGGCGATCGCGCGCGAGGCCGGCCACGAGGTCAGCGGCTGCGACGCGAACGTTTATCCGCCGATGTCGGATCAGCTGCGCGGGCTCGGTATCGAGCTGGTGGAGGGCTTCGATGCCGGGCAGCTCGAGCGGGCACCGGACGTCTGGATCGTGGGGAACGTGGTCAGTCGGGGCAACCCGCTCATGGAGGCCATCCTCGAGAGCGGTCAGCCGTACCGCTCGGGACCGCAGTGGCTGGCCGAGGAAGTCCTGACCGGTCGACATGTCCTCGCGGTTGCGGGCACGCACGGCAAGACCACCACGACGAGCATGCTCGTGCATCTGCTCGAGTCGGCGGGGCTCGCGCCGGGCTGGCTCATCGGCGGCGTTCCCGGGGGCGGCAGGCGCTCGGCGGGGCTCGGTGGCGGACCGGGGGCGCCGTTCGTGATCGAGGCCGACGAGTACGACACCGCGTTTTTCGACAAACGATCGAAATTCGTCCACTACCGCCCGAGGACCGCCATCCTCAACAACCTGGAGTTCGATCACGCCGACATCTTCTCGGATCTCGGTCAGATCCAGACCCAGTTCCACCATCTGGTGCGCACCATTCCGGCCTCGGGCACCATCGTGCGTCCCGTCTGCTCGCCCGCTCTGGACGAGGTGTTGGCGCGCGGATGCTGGAGTCGTGTCGTGCGGTTCGGCAACGGCGGCGACTGGGCGGCTCGTGAGTGCGGGGGCGGCCGGATCGAAGTGATCGCGCACGGCCGCGAGCTCGGGGCCTGTCACGTGCCGCTTGCCGGCGCCCACAACCGGGTCGAGCGGCTGCTCGCGGCCTCGGGGGCGAAGCCGGTGGAGCGGGCGCTGGACCTGGCCCGGGTCGACGTGCCACTGGAGGCCCTGCCCGCGACCGGAATCCAGGGGAGC
>JAUIAI010000233.1 GCA_030425615.1 Gammaproteobacteria bacterium | reverse complement strand
GAGACGCATGCGCACGGCCGCCTCGTAGGTCTGGCCAGGCTCCAGCCGGTCGACCGGCAGCACGGACCAGCCGCGCACTCTCGACAGCGAGGCCAGCGCCTGCTCCAGACCGAGGTACTCCTGCGGGAAACCGAAGCGCGTGACCCGGAAGCGGCGGGTCACCGGATGATAGGACAGCCGGTAACGCTGGGATTCCCGCACGACCCGCTTGTCGCGCCAGTACCAGCGCGGCTCGGTGAGTTCGAATTCGAGCACGAAGTAGAGCGGAACGCCCAGGCCGAGGGCCTCCCGCACCGGCTCCGAGATCGGCAGATAGATGTCGGCTGAAAGTTGCAGCTCGCCGCCGAGCACGCTCCTGACGAGTTCGGCCCGGGTGATCTGGATGGTTCCGGCAGCACCCGCCTGCGGCGATACGCCCAGCAGCACGACGAGTATCGCCAGTGCCGAAGCAACGCGGGCGATCACTTCAGTTTTTCAATCAGCGCATAGAAGAAGCCGTCGTGCTCCCGGCTTGCGGACGATTCGGGCAGGAGTTGGGCTATGGGTTCAACGGCGCCGTCGAACGAGGCCGTCAGGGGAAGGCGCCGTGCCTCGGGCACCCGTCGCAGGAATGCGTCGATGACATCGGAACCCTCGGCCACGAACACCGAACACGTGGCATAGAGCAATTTACCACCGGGCCTGAGCGCAGGCCAAAGGCCGTCGAGAATCTGTGACTGCTGCGACGCAAATGTCGCGATATCGCGACGACGCCTCAGCCATCGGATCTCGGGATGACGGCGCACGATGCCGGACGCGCTGCAGGGAACGTCTGCGAGGATCGCGTCGAAAGGTTCGCCGTCCCACCAGGCGTCGGGCGCCGCGGCATCTCCGGAGGTCACCTTCTCGGGCGAAAGCCCGAGCCTGCCCATATCGCTGCGCAGGCGCAACAGCCGCTGCTCGTCGCGATCCATGCAGACCAGCCGCACGTCGTGCTGCTCGAGCATCGACGCCGACTTGCCGCCGGGCGCGGCACAGGCATCGAGTACCCGCTGGCCCGGCTCGAGCGGCAGCAGTTCGGCAGCGAGCTGGGCGCCGAGGTCCTGCACGGACAACAGTCCCTCGGTGAATCCGGGCAGGCGCTCGACCGGGACTGCGTCGTGCAGACGCAGCGCCCGGGGTCCGATGACGTCGGCCCCCAGGCCCGCCTTCACCAGGCGCTCTCGGGCATCTGTCAGGCTGGTGCGCCGGGTGTTGACGCGAAGCGTCATCGGCGGCGGGACATTCGCCAGCGCGAGCACACGCTCCCAATGCGCCGGATGCTCCGCGGCCATCCGGTCGATCCACCACCGCGGGAAGTTCCAGCGGGCCACCGGGTCCCCGGCCACCCCCGCGAGCAGCGCTTCCCGCTCGCGCACGAAACGGCGAAGGATGGCATTGACCAGGCCGGCCGCCGCACGCGTGGGCCGGGCTGACCGCGCAGCCCGCACCGCCTGATCGACCACCACCGCGGGCGGACGCCGGCCGTCGAGCAACTCCGACAGGGCGGCGATCTGCAGTGCGAGGACCTCCGGCTGCGGGGGCCGGCGGTTCAGTCGTTCGACGAGCGCGCGCAGCCTCCCCAGTTCGCGCACCGCCGCGAAGGACATGTCCCGTACCGCCGCCCGCGAGGCGAAGGGCGTTCCGGCCGACCCGATCGCGACCGGCAGGTGATGGCCATCTATGACGGCCGCGACCGCACCCGCGACAAGCCTCAGTTCGTCGGCGAGCGCGAGTCGACGGCCGTCGTCACTCACGCGGGACGGCGCACCATCGCGAGCAGTCGTTCGATGCGCTCGCCCGTGTCCGGATGGGTCGAGAACAGCCCCCGCAGACCTCCGCCGGAGAGCGGATTCATGATCATCATCTGCGCGGTCTCCGGATGCGCTTCCGCGGTCTGAAGCGGAATGCCCTGGGCGTAGCGATGGATCTTGTCCAGCGCCGAGGCCAGCGCCTGCGGATCGCCGCTGATTTCCGCACCCCCCCGGTCGGCTTCGTACTCACGCGCGCGGGAGATCGCCATCTGGATCACCATCGCGGCCATCGGTGCCAGGAGGGCGACCAGTATGCCCACGACCGGATTGCGGTTCCCGTCGCGACCGCCGAAGAACATCGCGAAGTTCGCCAGCGCCGAGATCGCACCGGCCATGGTGGCCGAGATCGTCGAGATGAGAATGTCACGGTGCTTGACGTGTGCCAGTTCGTGCGCCATCACGCCGCGCAGTTCCCGGGCCGACAGGATCTCGATCAGACCCGTCGTCGCGGCCACGGCAGCATTCTCCGGATTTCGGCCCGTGGCAAAGGCGTTGGGCGCCGCTTCGTCGATGATGTAGACGCGGGGCATCGGCAACTCGGCCCGTTCGGCGAGTTCGCGCACCATGGACACGAACTGGGGCGCCGAGGTCTCGTCGACCTCGCGGGCGTTGTACATCTTCAGCACCATCTTGTCCGAGTACCAATAGGCGAAGAAGTTGCTGACGAGACCGAAGCCGAGCGCGAGCAGCATCCCCTGCTGGCCGCCGACCGCAGCACCCACGGCGCCGAACAGCGCCATGATGCCGGCCATCAACATGGCGGTCTTCATCCAGTTGAACATCGCGAGACTCCTATGAGACGGAAGTCGCCCGTCTTGCGGCGGGCCCTTACCCTGCCGACGGCGACACTCGGAACATGAGGCCGGATCGCCCCCTGCACAAGCTCTAACTCTCTTGTTTTTACGCTCTTTTTAGCAGTTTTATCAGATAAATTCGTCGCTATCGACAATCGCCGCCCCGCGCTGGAAGTCGGCCACGGCCATGCGCCGCCCGCCGGGGCGCTGAATTTCGGTCAGCGCGAGCACGCCCCGGCCCGTGACGACGACGACCCGGTCCGGGTCGGCCAGCATCACCCGGCCCGGTGGCAGATGCGCAGCATCCAGGTCGGGGCAGAGGCGGCTCGCCCATATCTTGACGGCCTCGTCGGGGCGCCGCCGCAGCTGCCCGGTGCAGCCGGGCACCGGGTCGAAGGCCCGGATACGGTCATGGAGCACCTCTGCCGGCAATGACCAGTCCAGCGCTCGGTCGCCGGGCAGGATCTTCCCGGCGTAGGTGGCTCCCTCGGCAGGTTGGGGCTGCAGCGGCAGGGTGCCCGCCTCCAGCATCGCCAGGGCTTCGACCACGGCTTCACCGCCGAGCTCGGCCATGCGGTCGTGCAACTGTCCCCCGGTCTCCTCGGGTCCGATGGGCAGGCGGCGCACGAGGCGGACCGGACCCGTGTCCAGGCCGGCGTCCATCTGCATGATCGTGATGCCGGTCTCCGTGTCGCCGGCCTCGATCGCACGCTGGATGGGCGCGGCCCCGCGCCAGCGGGGTAGAACCGAGGCGTGGATGTTGAGGCATCCCTGCGTCGGAATCGAAAGCAGGCCCGCCGGCAGGATGAGCCCGTAGGCGGCGACGATCATGGCGTCGGCGGCGGCGTCGCGAACGGGGCCCCAGGTGGTGTCGTCCCGGAGCGAGCGCGGTTGCTCCACGGGTATGCCCGCGGCCAGGGCAGATTGCTTCACGGGGCTCTGAGTGAGGCGTTTCCCCCGACCCGCAGGCCTGTCCGGCTGAGTGAGTACCAACTTTACATCGTGGCCAGCCGCCAGTAGCGCCTGCAGGGCGCGTTCCGCGAAGACCGGCGTGCCGGCGAAGATCAGGCGCATGGGCCGGCTCTCAGGAACAGGCGGGCCCGAGACATCAACACGAACCCGGCACCGTCAGGCGGCCTGGCGGTCACGCTTGACCAGTTTGGATCGGATACGTGACTGCTTCAGCCGGGACAGGTGCTGTACGAAGACCTTGCCGTTCAGGTGATCGATCTCGTGCTGGATGCACACGGCCAGCAGACCCTCGCAGTCCAGCGTGAAAGACTTACCGTGAGCGTCGCAGGCACGAACGGTGACGCGCTCCGGACGCTCCACGGTCTCGTAGATCTCCGGCACCGAAAGACAGCCTTCCTCGAAACGCACATGGTCATCGCTCGTGGAGACGATCTCGGGATTCACGAACACGCGCAGGTCGGACCGGTCTTCGGAGATGTCGATGACGATGACGCGCTCGTGAACGTCCACCTGGGTGGCCGCCAGACCGATACCGGGCGCGGCATACATCGTCTCCGCCATGTCCTGCACGAGTTGCCGGAGCCGGTCGTCGAACGCATCCACGCGCCGGGCGACGGTGTGCAGGCGCGGATCGGGATACTTGAGGATGTTCAGTACGGCCATGGCGGAATCAACGTTTCGAGCCCCGATTATGCCGCGACGCGCCGCCGCGCGGCGAGTCGACCCCACCCGCAGCGAGTGCGCTGCGCGCACCCGATCGCCGAATCCGGCCGGCCGCCGCGGGGCCGCCCGAAGCGGTCCGGGCGGCTCACGCGATCCCGTGCGCCCGGCGGCGGCGACCGCCGGACAGGCGGTCAGCCGCCATTCGGCGGGCGGGGCCGCCGTTTGTTGCGGGATCAAAACAACCTCGGCAGAATCGGCGCGAATAAATCACGACAATGAAGCTTCCGGAGCCTCGCCGGCCGGCCAGGTTTGTGCGAACAGGGCTTGCGAGCGAGGTCTCGCAGGTGGGAGCTGTGCCATCGAACGCGTCGTATCCGCGCGGAAAAAAATCCGTGCTGACCAAGCCCTCGGCGGTCTCGGGCACCCAGGCCGGGTGTCTAGTGGAATGCGCGCGCCTCACGGCCGGCCAAACCAGAATCGGACTGATCATATGAAGAATTTCGTCATGCGGGTCGCGGTCGCCTGCGCCGGGGCACTGGCGACGGCCGGCGTCTTTGCGGACACGCTGCGCCTGGCCGAATCCGCGCCCGACAGCTACGTCGTCGTCAAGGGCGACACGCTGTGGGACATTTCGGGCCGCTTCCTGTCCGAGCCCTGGCGCTGGCCCGAGATCTGGGAACTCAACCGTGACCAGATCGAGGATCCGCACTGGATCTACCCGGGTGACGTCATTTATCTCGACTACAGCGGCGAACGACCCCGCCTGCGCCTTGGCAGGCGCCTGGGCGCCGGGGCCGGGGCCGGGTCGGGTTCCGGGGGCGACGGGCTCGGCGGCAGTCGTGGCGCCGGCCAGAACGGCACCCAGCGCCTGACGCCGATGGTGCGCTCGCTGCCGCTGGACGAGCAGGCTATCCCCACTCTGAACATGGCGGCCATCGAGCCTTTTCTGAACCGCCCTCTGGTGGTCGACCCGGAAGAGCTGGCCAAGCATCCGCGCATCGTGGCGACCCAGGAAGGCCGGGTCTTCCTCGGCCGCGGCGACAAGGCCTACGTCCGTGGCATCGACGACGAGAGCGTCGAGGAATGGCATATCTACCGGCAGTCGCGGCCGCTGTTCGATCCGGACACCCGGCAGCCTATCGCGTTCGAAGCGCTGTACGTGGGCACGGCCCGCCTGGAGAAGAGCGGGGACCCCGCAACGCTGCGGATCGTCAACACCAGCGAGGAAGTGGGTGTCGGCGACC
>JAUIAI010000232.1 GCA_030425615.1 Gammaproteobacteria bacterium | reverse complement strand
CGCCGCGATGGGGGGTGACTCGCGCATCGTCGATCGGGTGGCGGGTCTGACCCTCGAGAGCAGCCGTCAGGTGCTGATCGACGACGCCGGCGCGGTCGTCGACCAGCACCTGGAGATCGTGATTCCCGATCTGCGGGCCACCGCGCGGGCGAACGGCCAGGTCCAGACCCGAAGCCTGGCGGGCCAGGGCAACGGACTCGGACGACAGGGTGGCGCCGAAATCCTCGACGAGACCGGCTTCGTCGCCGGCGGCGCGCGCCTCGTCGAAGAAGCCCTGGCGCTCACGGCCGCGGACAACTGCCCCACCGGCACGCTCGATGTGCTGCTCATGCCAGACCAGATGATGCTGCAGATCCACGAGAGCATCGGCCACCCGCTGGAACTCGACCGGATCCTGGGAGATGAGCGCAACTTCGCCGGCGGCAGCTTCGTCACGCTGGACATGTTCGGCCGTTACCAGTACGGCAGCGAGCTGCTGAACGTCTCCTTCGAACCGGATCTCGCCGGCGAACTCGCGAGTTACGGATTCGATGACGACGGCCTGCCGGCCAGGCGCTGCCGACTTATCGAGAACGGGCGCCTGTTGCGCCCGCTCGGCGGCGCGCTGTCGGTGACGCGGGCCGCGGGCGCCGGGGCGGATTTCGAGGCGGTGGCGTGCAGCCGCGCGAGCAACTGGAACCGGCCGACCATCGACCGGATGGCCAACCTGAACATCGAACCCGGCGAGTCCTCACTCGAGGACATGATCGGGAGGGTCCGCAACGGCGTGCTGATGCACACGAACACCTCCTGGAGCATCGACGACCGCCGCGACAAGTTCCAGTTCGGCTGTGAATACGGCCGGCTGATCCGTGACGGCCGGCTCGGCCCCGTCGTGCGGAATCCGAACTACCGCGGGCGGTCCGCCGATTTCTGGCGGCGACTGGCCGCGGTCGGCGACGCGACGACGTTCGCCCGATTCGGCACGCCGTACTGCGGCAAGGGAGAACCGATGCAGGTGGTGCGCGTCGGCCACGCCTCACCCGCCTGTCTTTTCACGGACGTCGAGGTATTCGGTGCCGACGACTGACGCCGCGGGCCCCGCAGCGATGCTGGACGAGACGGCGTTCGAGACGCTGGCCGAAGTGCTGGAAGGACTGGCTGGCGACGACTCCCGGCTGATCCTGGGCGTGCGCTCCGAAGACTCGACCTTCGCCCGGTTCAACCGTGGGCGTCTGCGTCAGTTCTCGCGTATCGCCCAGTCCGAAGCCAGCCTCACTCTGGAGTGGGCCGGCCGGCAGATCGGCCTGGCACTGACCTTGTGCGGCGAGCCCGAACGTGACCTGCCGGCCCTGCGCGCAGCCGCGGCCACGCTTCGCGAACGGATCCGTCACCTGCCCGAGGATCCACATCTGGCCACCCCGCCCGAGCCTGCGCGCTCGCGCCGGGTCGACGACCACGACGCGCTCGAAGGCGCCGCGGAAACGGCTGCGGCCATCGCCGCCCGGGTCAGCGACGACGACTTCGTGGGTTTCCTGGCCGCCGGCCCCGTTGCGCGCGGCGTGGCGGACAGCCGTGGCATGCGCCATTGGCACCGGGTCGCCAGCAGTCATCTGGACTACAGCCTGCAACACGAACGCGCCGGAGCCGCGCCCGCTGCCGCCGTGAAGTCGATCGTCGCCGGTCCGAACTGGGACGACGGAGCCTTCGCAGCGTCGCTGGCCGGCACCCGCGAGCGGCTCGCGCTCTCCGCGGGCCAGGCGCGCACCGTCCCGCCCGGAGCCTATCGGGTCTATCTGGGGCCCATGGCAGTGGCGGAGTTGCTCGCCTGCATGGCCTGGAGCGGCTTCAGCCGGCGCGACCGCCAGACCGGCACCAGCGCACTGTCCCTGCTGGTCGAGAACGACCGTACGCTCTCGCCTGCATTCGACCTGGCGGAGGCGCCCACCGACGGGCTCGCACCGGCGTTCACCGCCGAAGGCCATCCACGCGCCGGACACCTGCCCCTGATCGAGGCCGGCCGCCCCACGGGCGAACTCGTGTCGCCACGGTCCGCCGCCGAATTCGGGCTGACCGTCAACGCGGACGGCCACGAAACCCGGCTCGCTGTCCATGACTGCCGGGACGCTCCCGGCGGCGGAGGCGCTGGCCGCGTTGGGCGACGGCCTCTGGATCGAGAACCTCTGGTATCTGAACTATTCGGACCGGCGCGCGGCACGGGTCACCGGCATGAGCCGCTTCGCGAGCTACGTCGTCGAAGGCGGACGTGTCGTGGCCCCGCTGGCGCCGATGCGCTTCGACGACTCGCTGCTGCGCCTCTTCGGCGAAGGTCTGCAGGCCGTCACGCGCGAGCGCAGTTTCCTGCCAGACGGCGATACCTGGGGGGCACGAAGTCTGAACGCCTGCCGATGCCCCGGACTGCTCGTGTCCGGGTTGCGGTTCACGCTGTAGCCGGGCCGCCCCGAAGCGGGGCGCGACAACCCCGCTGACGCGTCGCCGGGCGTCAGAGCTGGCCGGCCTCGGTCAGGACCTTGCGGGCCACCCGGAAGCACTCCAGCGACTGCGGCACCCCGCAGTAGATCGCGATCACGTGGATGATCGCGCGGATCTCTTCCTTGCTCACGCCGTTGTTCAGCGCCCCGCGGCAGTGCAGCTCCCACTCGTGCATCTTGCCGAGCGCGCCGATCATCGCCAGATTCATCATCGAACGCGTCTTCATGTCGATGGTCTCGTCGCCCCACCCGAAACCCCACGCCCATGCGGTCATGGTTTCCTGAAACTCGCGGGTGAAGTCGTCGGCGTTGGCGAGGTTGTTCTCCACGTACTCGGCGCCGAGCGTGGCCTTGCGCTTGGCCAGGCCTTTCTCGAAGAGGTCGGGTTTCATGTTTTCTCCTTGGTTGGGTCGGATGACGCGGGCCGGTGCCGCCGGACAACTCAGTCCTTCGGCACCGTGCCGTCGCGCAGGAATGTGAAGATGTGGGTGAAATCGGTGGTCGGACCGCCGGCCGCCGCACAGGCGTTCCAGAGCTCGCCGACCACGGATCCCACGCCGTCGGGGGTCCCGGCCAGCGCGACCTGGTCACGGTAGAGCTGGACGTCCTTGGCCAGCAGGGACGAGTAGAAGCCGGCGTCGAAGGTTCCGGTGAGCACCCTGTTGGGGAACTTGTCGGCCGACGCCGTATTGCGGCCACTCGAGACGTTGACCACCTCCAGGATCCGGCCCATGTCCAGTCCCTGCGACAGGCCGAACAGAACGGCCTCGCTGGTGGCCGCCATCGCGGTCGCGGACAGGAAGTTGTTGAGCAGCTTGATCGCCTGACCCTGCCCCGGGGCGTCACCGACGTGAAAGGGATTGCCCGAGAACGAACGCAGCACCGGCAGCAGGGCGTCGAAGGCCGCGCGGTCGCCGGCCCACATCAGTGAGATGGTCGCGGCGATCGCACCGCTGCGGCCGCCGCTCACCGGGGAATCGGCGTAGTCGACCCCGGCCCCGGACAGCAGTTCGGCGGCCTCGCGGGCGGCCGTGGGACCGATCGTGGACAGATCGACCACGCGCCCGACACTGCCCGGCGAGGCGGCGATCTCGCGCGCGACGGCCAGGCTCGCCCGGCCGTCGGGAACCGACACGAAAACCGTGCCGGCGCGTGCGGTCAGGTCTGCGATGTCCACCGCCGACCCGGCGCCCGCCGGCAGACGGCCCTGCGTACCCGCGATGTCGAAGCCGACCAACGGATAGCCGGCCTTGGCGATGTTCGCCGCCATCGGCTGGCCCATCTGACCCAGGCCGATGAACCCGAAGGGTTGCTGAGTTGCGCTCATGCGTGTCTCCAAGCGTTGGTTCGTCGCCATGCTTCCCGAGGACGGGCAGGCTATTGATGTGATCGTGCGATCCGCAAATATAATGCGGGCCCGGATCGGCCTCCCACGCGAGGCCGTCGTCATATGCGAAGGGACCGAGTGCCCTGTTCGACCACAACCTCCCCAGGATCGAGCGCCATGACCTTTCCCCTCCCCCGACTGCCCCGCAACCCCGGCCGCCGCCGCCTGCTGCAACAGACCGGTGTGCTCGCGGCAGGACTCACCTTCCTGCCCCGGAAGAGCCTCTCGGCCGAAGAGAAGAGGCTCAATTTCTACAACTGGGACACCTACATCGGCGAGAACACGCTCTCGGACTTCAACGAGGCCACGGGCATCGAGGTCCGGATGGATCTGTTCGCGGACAACGACGAATTGTTCGCCAAGTTCAAGGCGGGCAACCCCGGCTACGACGTCATCGTGCCCACCAACGATTACGTCGAGCGCATGATCCTGGCGGACATGCTGATGCCGCTGGACCATGACAAGCTGCCCAACATGTCGAACATCGCGCCCTCTTTCATCGAGAAGGCCACGTTCGACCCCGGCCGCCGTTTCTCGCTGCCCTACATGTGGGGCACCATCGGGGTCGGGTATCGGAAGTCCGAGGTTCCCGACGGGGTCGACAGCTGGGGGGCGCTCCTCCAGGACGAGCGCTTCAGCCAGCGCGTGGCCATGCTCGGAGCCGCCCAGTACGTGATCGGCGCGGCCCTGAAGTACCTGGGCCACTCCTTCAACGCCACCGACCCGGCACAGATCAAGGCGGCCGAGGAACTGCTCATCGCGAGCAAACCGCGCATCCGCGTTTTCGCGGACGACAACGGACAGGACCTGCTGGCGGCCGGCGAGGTCGATCTGGCCCAGGAATGGAACGGCGACATGCTGCAGGTCATGGCCGAGGACGACGATCTCACCTACGTGGTTCCCAAGGAAGGTTCGATGCTCTGGGAAGACTGCCTGGCCATCCCGCGCGGCGCACCGCACCCGGAGAACGCGCACGCGTTCATCAATTTCCTCTTCGAGCCGAAGATCGGCGCCGACCTGGCCGCCGCCATTCAGTACGGCACCCCGAACGCCGCAGCCAAGGCGCTGATGCCTGAGAGCTACACCCGCAATCCGGCCATCTTCCCGTCCGAGGCCGTGCTGGAACGGTGCGAACTGGCCACCTACCTGGGCGAGGAGGCCACGCGCGTGCGCGACGAAGCCTGGACCCGCATCCAGGCCGCCTGACGTCCCCGTCGGAAACGTCGATCTTGGAGAACTGGCGCGAGCATCGGGGACCCTTCTGGCTGCTCGCGCTGCCGGGCAGCCTCTGGCTGCTCGCGTTCTTCGTCGTCCCGCTCGGGCTGATCTGGATCCTCTCGTTCGGGGAGAAGGCCGGCCTGGTCGACGTCGAGATCACGGGCACGCTCGCCAACTACGCGCGGATCACTGACCCGGTCTACCTGCAGATCTTCTGGAAGACGTTGTGGATCAGCGTGCTGTCCACGCTGCTCTGTCTCGTCATCGCCTACCCGATCTACTACACGATCCACCTCTCGTTCTTCAGCACGCCACCCAGCCTCGCCATGGCCGACAAGGTATTTGCCGGCTTTGACAACTACGTCCGCGTGCTCCAGAGCAGTAGCTTCCAGGAGACTACCTTCAACACGCTCGAGTGGACCTTCTACTCGACC
>JAUIAI010000231.1 GCA_030425615.1 Gammaproteobacteria bacterium | reverse complement strand
ACGAGATCTCCATCTACGGCCGGATGGCCGCCATCGCCGACACGTTCGCCGCGATGATCACGCCGCGACCCTACGCGAACGCCGTCTCCCCCCACGACGCCATCCTGAACCTGTTCGAATGGGCCGGCACGTCGTTTCACGAGCCGCTCGTCGAGCAGTTCGTCCAGGCCGTGGGCGTGTTCCCGGTGGGCTCGCTGGTGGAACTGTCCACCGGCGAAGTCGCGATCGTTCTCTCGCACAACAAGGTGCGCCGCCTGGAGCCGCGCGTCCTGGTGCTGACCTGGCCGGACAAACGCCAGCTCGACATGCCGATCGAGCGCAACCTGTTCGACCGCCCGCGAGGCCCCGACGGCAAGCCGATCCGCATCGTGCGCGCGATCGCAGCCGGCGAGTACGGGATCAAGATCCGTGACTACTACGGCGCCGATCTCGCCAAGGCCAACGCGCTGATCTGAGCGCCATTCTTACGCTTCCCCCGACGATTCCGTGACCCAGAACGCCTCGCCACAGCCCGCCGCAAGTCACGCCGAGCGCCTGTCACCGGGCGATCTCGTCGGTCTGTTGCGCCAGCGGCACCGCGAACGCGGCCGTCACAGCACGGCGATGCTGGTCCTGCACCTGAACCGCTCGGACAAGCTGTACGCGCTGAGCCAGGCGCCGGACGCGCGCGACGTGCTGGTGGAAGTGTCGCGCCGGCTGCGCAAACGGCTGCGCGCCGTGGACCGCTACGCATTCGTCACGCCGGACGAGGTCTGGATCCTGCTCTGCGACATTCCCAACGTGGCGATGGGCGAGCTGGCAGCGCGCACCATGCGCGAATCGCTGATGCGCCCGGTACAGATCCAGACGGCCAACGACAGCAAGCGGCTGGTGCAGATGCGCCCGGTGGTGGGCGGCTGCTTCGCCCCCAGCGGCGGCCTCGCCGACCCGATGACCGTGGTGAACTCGGCTGCCGAAGCCGCCGTCCGGGCCCGCACCAACGACGACCACGTGCTGCTGTCCAATCTGGACACGGACGACGCGATCGTGCATCGCGACACGCTCGAGCGGGAACTGCGGACCGCGCTGTTCGGCAACGAACTCGAGGTGTACTTCCAGCCGCAGGTGGACCTCGCCACCGGCCATTGCAAGTCGGCCGAGGCGCTGATCCGCTGGCTCCGTCCCGACGGCACCTCGGTGAATCCGGACCTGATCGCCTCCGTCTGCGAAGAACGCGGCATGATGGCCAACCTGACCCAGTTCGTCATCAACTGCGCGCTGCGCAACATGATGACCTGGCAGGCCATGGGGATCGAGATCGGCGTGGGGATCAACCTGTCGGCGGTGACGCTGACCGACGCGTCGTTTCCGGCTTTGGTCGCCCAGAGTCTGGAGACCTGGAGCATCAAGCCGCAGCGGGTGACGCTCGAGCTGACCGAGAGTTCGATCGTGCAGCACGAGATCAGCGCCATCGAGTTCATGGGCGAACTCAAGGCGCTGGGCTGCTCGCTGGCGATCGATGACTTCGGCACCGGCTATTCGTCGTTCTCCTACCTGCGCAAGTTCCCGCTCGACGAACTGAAGATCGATCAGTCTTTCGTGCGCAACATCGCGCGCGACAAGGGAGACCGGCAGATCGTTTCCGCGCTGATCGATCTCGCGCACACCTTCGAGATGGTGGCCAATGCCGAGGGGATCGAGGACCTGGCCGCGCTTGCCGTGCTCGAAGAACTCGGTTGCGACATCGGTCAGGGCTACTTCTATTCCAGACCGCTGCCCCCGGATCAGTTCCTGACCTGGTATCGCGAACACCAGGCCAGCGTCACGGCCTGCTCCTGAACACGCCGCGGCCGCCAGCCCCCGCCCTGCCGCGTACGTGCGGTGTTCGAGCGCGCCTCAGACGGGCGCGGGCCGACCGTCGTCGGCCGTCAGCACACGGCACTCGGTGATCACCGCCGTCAGCGGCACGTCGTGCGCCTCACGGGGCAACGCCGGCCACTCGCAGGCGTCGAACGCGACACCGTAGGCCGGAACCGGCCTCGCGGCGAGCGTGCGGTCGTAATAGCCGCCGCCGTAGCCGAGACGCCAGGCGCCTTCAGAGAAACCCACGCAGGGCAGCAACAGGGCATCGGGGACCACCTCCGGCTGCCCGACCGGCGACGACACGCCGAAGCGATCCGTGCGCAACCCGGAACCGGGGGGCCAGGCGACGAAACGCAGTGGCCCGGTCTCGTCCGGTGTGACCGGCAGCGCCAGCGCGACACCCGCGTCGACCCACTGCCTGTAGCCGGCGCGCAAATCCGGCTCGCCGCGGATCGGCCAGAACACGGCCAGCGTCGGTGCCGGCTTGAGCGCGCGCACCTCGGCGATCACGGTGGACAGACGCGCCAGCAGGCCCGCTTCGGCCCGTGCCCGGACGTCCGCGGGCATGGATCGGCGCCAATCCAACAGTCGCTGCCGGGCGGCCCGCTTGGCGGCTCGCGGATCGAGCTCACGTGCTAAATTCAAATCAGGCTTCAATTATTTGAGTTCATTGAGAAAATTGGCTGAATACCTCATGAACGACCGGCTTCCTCCTGCCCGCCGTCGATTCGGATCTGGACTGCGCGGCCGGCTGCTCGCGCTGACCCTCTCCGCTGCGGCCTCGGCGGCTGCCTGCGCCGCCCCGCCGGTGTCGGAAGCGGCCGCCGACGAGGCCTTCAAGGAGGCGTTGCGCGCCTCGCAGAGAGACGATGCGGTCGCGCTCGAGTCCCATGCCCGGAACGTTCCGCGCGACTACCTGCTGCGCGACTACGTGGACTACTGGCGGCTGCGCCAGGCGATGCGCGCGCTCGACGAGGACGACCAGGCACCGGACGCCGCACTGGCCGGGCGCGTCGAAACCTTCATCGCAGACCATGCGGGCGAGCTTACCGGTGATCTGGTACGTCGCCAATGGATGCTCATGCTGGGCAAGCACGAGCGCTGGACGGACTTCCTGCGTCATCTGCCGGCCTGGGAGCGACGCTTCGACGAGCGCGTGTTCTGCTACGCCGGCCTGGCGAACATCCACACCGGCCGGCCCGTGGGCGAGCAGGCGATGCACGCGCTTCAGACCGACCGGGACCTCGGCGAATCCTGTGGCGCGCTGATGCGTGCGCTCGTCGGCCTGGGCACGCTCGATGCGCGCGCGGTGCGCAGCCGGCTGTGGCACGCCCTGGAAGTGCGCGACTGGAAATCGGTTCGGCTGCTGGGGTCGCTGCTCGGCCTGCCCGAGGCCGCTGTCGAACAGGCCCTGGAGCGGCCGCTGCGCACGATCGCCGAGCTCGATGCCGGGCCCGGGCCGCTGACCGAGCCCGAGCGCGACCTGCTCGTGGTGGCGCTGAACCGGCGCGTCGGCCCCGAGCCGTTGCAGAGCGCGCAGCGGCTGGAAGAACTCGGCCGCCTGCTTCTGGCCCCGGAACGAAGCTTCCTGTGGGCCCAGGTGGCCGCCTCCGCGATGCGCGACATGCTGCCCGAGGCCTACGGGTACATGAAACGCGCGAGCGCGGCGCCGGTGGGAGACACCACCCGGCGGTGGCTGATCCGCGCGGCGATGCGCGAGCGGGACTGGCCGCGCGTGCTGGACCAGATCGCCCGGCTCTCCAGCGGCGAGCAGGCCTCGGCCACCTGGACCTACTGGCGGGCCCGCGCGCTCGAGGCGGTCGGGGCGCGCTACGGGGCGACGGCACTCTACGAACGGATCGCCACGCGCCACGACTTCTACGGCGAGCTGGCCGCCGAGGCGCTCGGCCGCCCGATCACCGCCCCGCCGCGGACGATCCGGCCGCCGAGCACGGACGAGATGGCCGCCGTGCGCCAACTGCCCGGCGTCGGGCGTGCGCTGAAGTTCTACGAACTGGACATGGACTACCGGGGCAACCGGGAGTGGAACTTCGCCGTGCGCTCGCTCGACGACCGACAGCTCCTGGCGGCGGCCACCTGGGCCTGTCAGCGGGGCCTGTTCGAGCGCTGCATCAGCACCGCGGAACGGACCCGAGGCCAGCACGATTTCGCGCTGCGTTTCCTGCGCCCGTTCGAACAGGACCTGGCGCCGCTGGCCACCGAACGCGGTCTGGACCTCGCCTGGATCTATGGCCTGATCCGCCAGGAGTCGCGCTTCCGCTCCGATGCCCGCTCGGTGGCGGGCGCGCGCGGACTGATGCAGATCATGCCCGCGACCGGCAAGTGGATCGCCGGCCGGCTCGGCGTTCGCGGCTACAGCACACGCCAGCTCTACGAGCCCGACACGAACCTGCGCTTCGGCACCTACTACCTTAAGGTGGTCCACGAAGACCTGCTGCGCTCGCCCCTGCTGGCCTCGGCCGCCTACAACGCCGGGCCGCGCCGCGCGCGGCAGTGGATGGCCAGCCTGCCGGCCGACGCCGACGGCGCCCTGTTCGCGGAGATCATCCCGTTCTCGCAGACGCGCGCCTACGTGAAGAAGGTACTCCTCAATACGGCATACTATCGGGCGATTCTCGATCGCGAGCCCCAGTCCCTGAGCGCGTTGCTTGGGACGGTGCCGGCCCTGGACATCGGCGACACCGACATCCCCTGACCCGCGCACCGGAACGGCGCGGGCTCGCGGACAACCTCTTCTCCTGGCGACGATGCAAGCGCTCAACATTCTCGTTCTCGGCGGATCCGGTTTCATCGGGCAGCGGCTCTGCGCCCATCTCTCGGACCAGCCCCACCGGCTCGTGATTCCGACGCGCAGACGTCGCCACGCGCGCGATGTCTGGATGCTGCCGACCATCGACGTGCGCGAGGCCGACATCCACGACGACGGCACGCTGCGCGCGCTCGTCGAGCGCGCCGACGTGGTGGTCAACCTGGTGGGCGTGCTGCACAGCGATTCGGGCAGTCCCTACGGCGAGGCGTTCCGAAAGGCCCATGTCACGCTGCCGCAGCGGGTGGCCACGCTCTGCCGCGAGCTGGGTGACAAGCGTCTGATCCACATCTCCGCCCTGGGCGCGGACGAACAGCGCGGCGGGCTGCCTTCCGAGTACCTGCGCTCGAAGGCCGACGGCGAGCGCATGGTGCGCGAGCACGGCCCGGACAACGCCACCATCATGCGACCGTCGGTCGTGTTCGGCCCCGGCGACTCGCTGCTCACGCTGTTCGCGCGCCTGCAGGGCATCTTTCCGGTGATCCCGCTCGCGCGTGCGCGAGCCCAGTTCCAGCCCGTCTTCGTGGGCGACGTGGCCCACGCGATCACGCAGGCGATCTTCAAACCCGTGACGCACGGACGCACCTACGAGCTGGCCGGGCCGGACATCTACACCCTGCGCGAGCTGGTGGCGCTCGCCGGCGAAGAGAGCGGCCATCCGCGCCCGATCATCGCCCTGCCCGATTCGCTCGGCCGCTTTCAGGCCCGCGTCATGGAATGGCTGCCCGGCCCGCCGCTGATGACCGTGGACAACTTCGAGTCGATGGGCAAGCCCAACATCGCCACCGGTCCGATGGCCGAGGAGCTGGAGATGGCGGGAACGTCCATCCAGAGCATCGCGCCGGC
>JAUIAI010000230.1 GCA_030425615.1 Gammaproteobacteria bacterium | reverse complement strand
GGGCAATCTCCAGGGGCGCCACATCCGCGAGACGGGCCCGCGCGGCGCGGTGATGGTGACGGTCGATGAGAACGAGCAGCCCCGCGTCGAGCGTCTGATCTCGGAAGTCCTGCGCTGGGAGCGGGTGCACGTGGACGTGTCCGCGTGCGACACGCTCGACGCGGTGGGCGACGCGGTCCAGCAGGCGCTCAGCGGCGTACTGGCCACCCAGGCGCACGTGCCCCGCGCAGTACGCCTCGAGCTCGAGGGCGAAAGCCCCATTCACGGCCTCCTGTTCGAGCGGGAGCGCGAGCTCAGGGCGCTCGTGCTCGCCGGCATCGCGGCCACAGCGCCCGAGACCCTCTGGCTGGAAAAGGTGAGGCTCGCCACCCGCCCGGCAGGCACGGCGCCGGAAGGCGGCGCGAGCGCCGACGCACTGTCCGAACTGGAAACGCTGCTGAACGAAGCCAGGACCGACGAGGAGCTCACGAAGCAACTGCGCGACGCCTTCGCCCACATGCTCGGCAAGGTCCCGCACGACCTGTTCCCGGACGCCCCGCAGCTCGCGGCCATCCGCGGCGGCGAGCTGGACGCCGCCCTGGACGAGGTCATTCCCGGACTGCTGGCGCGACTCGGCTCGGAGGACTGAGCGCGTGCGCCTGCAGACGCTGGAGCTGATCAAGTACGGCCATTTCACCGACGAGACGCTCTCGTTCCCGGGCTCGGCGTGCGATTTCCATTTGATCGTCGGACCCAACGAGGCGGGCAAGTCCACGCTGCGCCGCGCGGTCACGGAACTGCTCTTCGGCATGCCGCTGCGCAGCCCCATGGGGTTCAGGCATGCCGTGGGCGACCTGCGCCTGGGGGCCGTCATCGAATCCGAAGCCGGCACGCTCGCGTTTCATCGCAGTCGCAGCCGCAAGTCGCTGCGCACGCCGGATGACGAGGAACTGGAGCCGGACGCCCTCACCCGGCACCTGGGGGCCACGACCGAGGCCGTGTTCAGGCGCATGTTCTGTCTGGATCTCGAAGCACTGCTGGAGGGCGGGCGCTCGATTCTCGATGCCTCGGACGACGTGGGGCGCATGCTGTTCCAGTCGGCCGCCGGGATCAGCGGCCTCGGAGCGGTCAGGGACGCCCTGGCGAGGGAGGCCGAGGCCCTGTACACGCCTCGCAAGGCGGGCAACCGGGTGTTCTACCAGGCGCTTCAACGTCACGACGACGCGCGCAGACGCCTGAGGGAATCGAGCGTCAACGCACACCGCTGGAGCGACCTCGAGCGGCGCGCCGCCGACCTCGAAGAGGCTCTCGCCCAGGCCAGGAAACGGTACGAGGCGCTGGAGATCCAACGGCACAGGCTCGAACGCATCCGCCGGGTGACGAAACCGGTCGCACATTACCGGGACACGCTCGCGCGTATCGAGGCAATGGCCGGCACGGTTCGGTTTCCGCGCGAGGCATTGCGGGAACTGGCCGAATCCGAACAGGCGATCGCGCAGCATGCCCAGGCCCTCGATATCCACGGGGCCACGGTCGCGACCCTGCAGACGCGCCTCGATGCGCTCTCCGTGGACGAACGCATCCTGGCGTCCGATGAAGCCGTCGAAACGCTCTCGCGGCTCACGCACGCGTGCGCGTCCCATCCGCGCAGACTCGAACGCGAGCGGAACAGACTGAGCGCGCTCCAGACCGCGGCCGCAACGCTCGCCGGGGAGCTGGGCTGGCCACGCTCCGAGGAGGCCCTGCGGGAGACCGCACCCTCGCGCATTGCCCTCGGTGCCCTGGCCACGCTGCTCGACGAATTCACCCGTATCGACCACGAACACCGTGCGGCCCGGCTTGCGGTCGAGCGTCTTCGGGCCGATATCGACACCCTGGAGAAGAGCCGCCCGCTCCCACCGCCCGCCCTCGCGCCGGGTCTGGGTCGCGCCCTCGAGGCCGCCCGGGTGTTCGTCGGTGACACCGCGCGACAGCAATCGCTGCACCGTGCGCTGGAAGCGGCTCTGACCGACCTGGACACCGCCGCGACCGGACTCGGGCGCTGGCGCATGGACGCTGAATCACTGCAGGCGCTCATGCTGCCGGGCGAAGACGAACTCAACGCTCTCAGGAACACGCGGGCAGCGCTCGAGCACCGGCACGATGCGGCCGTCGAGCGTCTGCGCGAGACCCGCGAGGCGCTCGACGTCGCCAGAGTGGAACTCGAACAGTTCGCCGCCGTGGATTCGCTCGTGACGCTCGAGGACGTCCGACGGGCCAGGCGCTCGCGGGACGAGCTGTGGACGCGCATCAAGAAGGGAGAGGAGCCGCTGTCCACGGGCGCGCCCGGTCTGGATGCGGCGATCCACGAAGCGGACCGGCTCGTCGACAGCCAGCGGGATCGCGCCGAAGAAGCCGCGCAACTCACCGGCCTGCGCAATGCGCTCGAGCGCCTCGTCACGTCGGCCTCGCATGGCGAGGCACGCGTGCGCGAGACCCGCGCCGCGCTCGATGATTTCGATGCCCGCTGGGAGGTTCGTGCACGGGACATGCGCCTGCCGGACATGGCGTTGACGGGCCTGTCGTCGTGGATGGCGCAGCGCAAGGCGGTGCTGGCGGCCGCAGAGGCCGTCCGCCAGAGACAGCAGGAGTCCGACGCCGCGCGAGCAGCATGCGCGGATGCCCTGGGCGTGCTTTCCGGGGCGCTCGCGGCCTGCGGTCATCCGGTCGCCGGTGAGCCCGGCCTCGAGGAGCTCTGCGACCGGGCCGACGCGCTGCTCGAAGCACATCGGGACGCCGAAGCCGCGGCGCGGTCCGCCAGCGAACAGCTCGCGCGGGACAGAGCCCATCTGCAACAACGGGAGCTCGAACTGCGCCAGGCCGAGCAGGCTCGTGAACAGTGGGAGACACGCTGGCAGGAGGCCCTGCGGTTCGCCTCCCTCGAGGCGCGGTGGATGTCGCCCGACACCGCTCGCGGCGCGCTGGAGTCCGCGCTCCGAATCCTCGACCACCTCGACGACATGGCGAGCATCCGCCGGGAGCAGATCGAGCCCCTGCAGCAGGATCTGGACGAGCTCGCTGTCGCGGCCGACGACCTGGCCGCCTCGCTGGGCGCAACCGACCGGCCGGCAGACATCCCGGCGTTCGCGCGGGCGATGCTGACACGGTTGACCACCGCCCGCGAGGCACGCGCGCAGCGCTCACGCCTGCAGGCGGAGCAGCAGGAAGCGCAAGAGCAATGCCGCCGCATCGAGGCCGCCTCGGCGGCCGCCGAAGCCGGGCTTGCTGCGCTCTACGCGCTGGCCGGCAGCAACGACAAGTCCAGTCTGCGGGCGCAGATCGCGGCAAGCGACGAACTGCGCGAGCTCGAGTCCACCTTGCACACCCACCGCGAGAACATTCTCGACCTGGGCGACGGACTGACTTTCGACGTGCTGCTCGGGGAGTTCGACTCGGTCGACGCCGACGGACTCACGCAACGCCTGGAGGACACCGTTCGGCAGGTCGGGGACAACGTACGGGAACAGAACGATCTGACGACCGAACTCACCCAGGTTCGCGCAACGCTCGCGGGCATCCAGGGGGGCTCGGACGCGGCTGACGCGGAAGCCGAGCGACGCGAGGCACTGGCCGAGCTCGCCGACACCGCCGAGCGCTACGTGAAGGTGGAGGCCGCCCATCGCCTGCTGCGGTGGGCCATCGACCGCTATCGCGAGCGCAAGCAGGGCCCCTTACTGGCGCGCGCGGGCCAGCTCTTCGCGCGGCTCACGCTGGGCGGCTTCGGCCGGCTCGTCACCGATCTGGAATCGACCCCGCCGCGGCTCATCGCCGTGCGCGACGACGGCGCCCGGGTCACCATCGAAGGGCTCAGCGAAGGCACCCGCGACCAGCTCTACCTGGCCCTGCGCCTGGCCGCTCTGGAGTTGCAGATCGAAGCCGATCGTCCGCTGCCCTTCATCGCGGACGATCTGTTCGTGAACTACCACGACGAGCGCGCGCAAGCCGGGTTGCAGGTGATGTTCGAACTCGCGCGGCGCACCCAGGTCGTCTTCCTGACGCATCACGAACACCTTGCGGAACTTGCCCTCGCCCTGCAGCCCGAAACCCACTGCACCCGGCTCGCGCCCGTAGCATCCCGGGCCTGACGAGGCGGTTGTCCGGAAAGCCGGCCGCGATTCGCCATTGGCCCGGTTTCCGGATTCGATCTAACATGTTTTATAGAAAGGGACTGATGAGAAACGAGCGGGAGCGGGTGGTCAGTTGGCGCACCGGCTTCCACTGGCCTGCGCGAAGGTGAAGCATGCGACTGGCAGAGTTCATCCTGGCTCGGAGGGAGGAGATCGTGGCGGAATGGGAGTCGTTCGCCGCCACGCTGCTGCCCGCCGCCGAGAACATGTCCTCGCTGGCGCTCAGGGACCATGCCCAGGAGATTCTCACCGCCATAGCCGAAGACCTCCAAACCCCGCAGTCGCGGGAGGAGCAGGCGCTCAAGTCGAGGGGGCACGCCGAACAGCCCGCCGGCGCCGGGGACACGGCCGCGCAAACGCACGCGGTGCTCAGAGCGCGGAGCGGTTTCGACATCATCCAGCTCGTCGCCGAGTATCGGGCGCTGCGGGCAAGTGTCCTGCGCCTCTGGCTCGATGCGGTTCCCGACAGTGAATCGCACACCCGGGACATGATCCGCTTCAACGAGGCCATCGACCAGGCGGTGGCCGAATCGGTCGGCCATTTCCACGCGCACATCGAGCACTCTCGAAACCTCTTCCTGGGCATGCTCGGTCACGATCTGCGCTCCCCGCTGACCGCCGTCTCCATGGCGGCCATGCGCCTGGCCACCCTGGACGCCGACGAGAAGGTCTCGACCCTGGCGCAGAGAATGCTGCGTGGCACCGCCGCCATCCAGTCCCTGCTCGACGATCTGGTGGACTTCAACCGGACCCAGCTCGGGCTGGGGCTGATGGTCAGGCCGGAAGAGATCGATCTTGCCCCGCTGCTTGAGCAGGAGGTGGAGCTGCTACGGGAATCGAATCCCGGGCGTCCGATCGAACTGACTTCAAAGGGTGAGATCCGCGGCGAATGGGACGGAATGCGGCTTCGGCAGGCGGTCCGCAATCTCGTGACCAATGCGGTCAGGTACGGTGAGACGAGCCACCCGATACGCATCTCGGCGACACGCAGCGGCGAGAGGATCCGGCTGGAAGTGAACAACCGGGGCACGGCTGGCATTTCCGCCGTGCGAGACCATCTGTTCGATCCACTCAAGCGGGGTCTCGGGCCCGAGTCGACCCGGCAAGAGAGTCACAACCTGGGCCTGGGCCTCTTCATCGTCCACGAGATCGTGGACGCGCACGGCGGCAGCATGGAAATGTGCTCCGAAAACGGAGAGACCACCTTCGTGGTCGAACTGCCCTGCCGGCAGGAATGATCCCCGGGGACGGCGCCCGATGCGCCGTCCCCGAAGTAGTGCCTCAGAGCGACTTCAGATACTCCACCAGAGCGGTCTTCTCCGGGTCGGTGAGCATCGGCACGACCCGCCCCGAGTAGACGTCCATGACACCGCGCAG
>JAUIAI010000229.1 GCA_030425615.1 Gammaproteobacteria bacterium | reverse complement strand
GCATACGCATAGGCGTAGCCCACCCGGCCGGGGGCGTCGTCGAAGATGCCCAGCGGCACCGCGCGCGGCGCCGGCGGGGCGTCGGCGTGGCCCAGCTCCCGGCGCCGACGGCGTTCGTCCTCGGCGCGACGAGACGCGTTCTCGAGTTCGACCACCTCGGTGCGGAAGCGTTCGAACTCGGCATCGCTGATGACGCGGGATTCGAACTCACGGGGAATCGACACGAAGGCGGTCCCGGTCTGATCCTGTACGCGTACGTCGCGGTAGCAGGCTTCGAGCGAGGCATGCAGGCCGAGCCGGATCTGAACCGCTCCGAAGTCAGCCTCCGTGCAGGGCGTGGCCTGCTCGGCGGGGGCGGCCAGTCTGAGCTCTGCGGCCGGTTGCCCGATGACCTCGGCCTTGATCCATGGGCTGATCAGGCAGAGCAGCAGGGCGAAAAGGCGGCGGGGAGTCAGCAGAATGGGCATGATGAGCGGCGGCTTGGGGGTCATGAGCGGTAGGGGGATTCTGTCGGCGTCGAAAGGGTGCGTCGCGGCATTAGTTCGCGTGCCGGCGCGATCCCGCCCGTCGCTGGTGACCGAATGCACATCCGTCCGCCGCCACCGTGCGTTGGTCGGCCATTCGCTGCGCGGGTCGGACGCCGCTCAGGGAAACCGCGAGCGACTCTATATAGTGGGGACGTCGGTCAGCGGCCCCGGGCGTACGCGACATGACGCCCGGGGCCGCTGCCTTGCCGGACCACGACCAGACCACCAATGCCCGAAGCGCCAGAGCCAGACCAGTCCCGAGACGAAGTGCCGCAAACGCGTCCACTCGTGAGCGTCATCGTGCCGGGCTTCAACGAGGCGGCCATCCTCAGGCGAAACCTCGCGGAAGTATTCGCCTATCTGCGCTCGCTCGAAGACAGGTACCGGTTCGAGGTGATCCTGATCAACGACGGCAGTTCGGACGACACCGGCGACATTGCGGAATCGCTGCGCCAGGAGTACGCCAACCTGCGCGTCATTCATCACCCGTCCAACTTCGGCCTCGGTCAGACGTTCAAGACGGCATTCGCGGCCTCACGCGGCGACTACCTGGTGACGATCGACGCGGATCTCAGTTATGCGCCCGAAACCATCGGCGACATGCTCAACGCGATCCGCCGCGGTGGCGTCAAACTGGTTCTGGCTTCGGCCTACATGAAGGGAGGACGGGTGAGTCACGTGCCGCGGCTGCGCCACGTGCTCAGCCGGATGGGCAACCGGATGTTCTCGCTGCTCAACGGTGGTCAGTTCTCCACCTTCACCTGCATGGTGCGCGCCTACGACGGCCCGTTCATCCGGGCGCTCGAGCCCAAGGGTGAAGGCATGGACATCATGCCGGAGATCGTCTACAAGACCATGATCCTGGGTGGACGGATCATCGAGATTCCCGCCCATCTGGACTGGTCGCGCCAGCTGGCTGACGGCCCCGTGCGCACCTCGAGCATGCGGCTGCTGTCGCACATCTTCTCCACGGCCGTGTCCGGTTTCGTCTTCCGGCCGTTCGTGATGTTGCTCGTGCCGGGGTTGGTTGCGCTCGTGTTCTCGGCGTACGTGAACTTCTGGGTGCTGGTCGAGCTGGTGGCGGCCGCGCACCGGACCGACGGCTACATGGCGGAGGCGGCCGCGCTGCTGTTTCAGGAGCATCCGGCCACGCTGTTGATCGGTCTTCTCAGTCTGGTGCTCGCGATCCAGCTCATCAGTCTGGGCGCGATCTCGCTGCAGTCGAAGAAGTACTACGAGGAAACCTATTTCCAGTTCGTGCGACTGAGACGCCAGCTGCGCGACCTGAAGCCCGACGCCGACGAGGACGAGCCGTGAAGGAAGATTCCGAGCGCCAGAACAGTCCGCGCGTCGCGGTGGTCGGCGGCGGGCTGCTTGGGTTGACGCTCGCCCTGCGGCTTCGGCAGGCCGGTGCCCGCGTGACGCTGTTCGAGCGCGACGAGCGCGTCGGCGGGCTCGCTTCCGGCGCCAGCTTCGGGCCTTACCGCTGGGACCGCTTCTATCACGTGATCCTGCTCTCCGATCTCCGGACCCGCGCCCTGCTCGCGGAGCTGGGCCTGTCGGAGCGGCTGCGCTGGGGCATCACGCGCACCGGTTTCTACACGGACGGCGGCCTGTACTCGATGTCCAATGCGATCGAGTTCCTGCGCTTTCCCCCGCTGGGTCTGATCGACAAGCTGCGCCTGGGCGCAACGATCTTCTTCGCCTCGCGGGTGAAGGACCCGCGCCCGCTGGAGAGGATGCTCGCCACCGACTGGCTGCGCTGGTGGTCCGGCCAGCGCGTGCTGGATCGGATCTGGCTGCCCCTTCTCAAGAGCAAGCTGGGGGAGAACTACCGGATCGCGAGCGCGGCTTTCATCTGGGCGATCATCGCCCGCATGTACGCGGCCCGCAGGACCGGAATCAAACAGGAGATGTTCGGTGCCATCGACGGTGGCTACGAGCTGGTCAACGAGCGCCTGAGGAGCGCGCTGCTCGAGGCCGGCGTCGAGTGCCGCGTAGGGACACCCGTGCGCGAAGTTCCCCGCCACGACGGCGGCGTCGTGGTCAGGGTGGACGGCCAACCCGACGAGGCTTTCGACGCGGCCGTGATGGCGACGCCGCCGCGAGTCTCGGCCCTTCTTTGTCCCGATCTCCCCGCGCCAGCGCACGCCCGGCTGCGGGACGTCCCGACGCAGGGGGTGGTCTGCGCCGCGATGCTCACCCGCCAGCCATTGTCCGTCTACTACGTCACGAACATCACGGACCGCTGGGTCCCGTTCACCGGCGTGATCGAGATGACCGCGCTCGTCGACAAGGAACGGTTCGGCGGCAACAGCCTCGTGTACCTGCCGCTCTACCTGCCGGTCGACGATCCGGCCTGGTCCGAATCGGACGAATCTCTGCAGGCGCGCTTCCTCGAAGCACTCGAGAAGATGTATCCGCACTTCGATCGCGACCAGGTCATCGACTTCACCATCGCGCGGGCCCGCAACGTCCTCGCGATTTCCACGCTCGGGTACTCCGATGACGTCATGCCACCCGTCCGTGCCGACGACTCCGCGCGCTGGTTCATCAGCGCCGCCCGTATCGCCTACGGAACGCTCAACGTGAACGAGACCCTCGGTCTGGTCGAGGCCGAGCTTCCCGGCCTGCTGCGGGAACTCGGACTGCGGCCCGGCGGCGCAGGCCCTGTGGCGCAGGCCTTCGAACCGCCCGACCCTCGGGCGGCCCGCGCCGAGGTGACGTCATGAGCGACCGTGCCGATGACCGGCGGCCGATGGCCAGTCTCTCACTCGACGTGGACAATCTGTGGTCTTACATGAAGATCCACGGCGACCCCGGCTGGGAGCAACGCCCGTCGTACCTCTATACCTTCGTACCCTATATGCTCGAGGTGCTCGAACGCGCGAACGCCCGGATCACGTTTTTCATCGTCGGCATCGACGCGGAGCGCGAGGAGAACCACGCTGCACTGCGCAGCATCGTCGAAGCGGGACACGAGGTCGGCAACCATTCGCACGAGCACGAACCCTGGCTGCACGAATACACGCCCGAGCAGGTCCGCGCCGAGCTGCTCAACGCCCACCGTGCCATAGAACGGGCCTGTGGCCGGGCGCCGGACGGATTTCGCGGGCCGGGTTTCAGCTGGTCGCCCGAGGTGCTGCGCGCGCTGCACGAACTGGACTATCGCTACGACGCCTCGACACTTCCCACCTGGCTGGGGCCGATCGCGCGAACCTACTATTTCTGGACGGCCCGGTTGACCCGGGAGGAGCGTGAGCGTCGCAAGGGGTTGTTCGGTCAGGCGCGGGACGGACTCCGTCCGGTCGGGCCCTATTGGTGGGACATGGGTGGCGATGCCCGCCTGCTCGAAATCCCGGTGACCACGATCCCGGTGTTCCGCACGCCCTTTCATTTCAGTTATCTGGCCTATCTCGCGCGATTCTCGCGCGCGTTGATGTTCGCCTACCTGCACACCGCGCTGACCATGTGCCGCCTCACCGGAACCGAGCCGAGCTTCCTGCTCCATCCGTTGGACGTCATCGGTGGCGACAAGGCTCCGGAACTCGCGTTCTTCCCCGGTATGGATCTCTCGAGTGAGGCCAAGACCGAACTGCTGCTCGCCGTGCTGGGGGTCATCGGCCGCCACTTCCGGCTCGTGCCGATGGGCGAGCATGCGCGTGCTTGCGAATCGCGGGCCGCTCTTGACCGCAGGGTGCCGGCATGAGCACGACCCTGGAGGCCGGCTGACATGTGCGGCTTCGTCGTGACCGTATCCGCCGGCCGGACGGAGGACCCGGCGCTCGTGGCCTTCATGGCGGCCGCGCTCGAACACCGTGGTCCGGACGGCGAGGGCAGCTACACGGCGCCGGGCCTGGTGATGCATCACAAGCGCCTGGCCGTCATCGATCCGGAGGGCGGACGTCAGCCGATGCTCGACGACGAGATGGCCATGGTCTTCAACGGCGAGATCTACAACTACGTCGAGTTGCGCGCGCAGTTGCAGGGCCTCGGACACAGCTTCCGGACCCGCTCGGACACGGAGGTCCTGCTGCGAGCCTACCGGCAGTGGGGCCAGGCCGTGGTCGAACGGCTCGAAGGAATGTTTGCCTTCGTGATCCATGACCGGCGAAGCGGCGGCGTGTTCGCCGCGCGCGACCCCTTCGGCATCAAACCGTTGTATCGGGCGCGCATCGGCGATCAGTGGGTTTACGCCTCTGAGATCAAGGCGATCCTGCGCCATCCGCGTACCAGCGCGGCGCTTGATCCGGTGGCGCTCGAGGACTACCTGTCGCTGCAGTTCGTGCTCGACTCGCGCACCATGTTCAGCGGCATCGAGAAGATCGAGCCTGGCCATTGCGAAACGCTGGATCCCTCGACGTCCCGCGTCAGCGGACGACGCTACTGGCGGCCGGACTATGCAGGTGTGCGCCGGATCGGGCTCGAGGACGCCGCGGAGCACGTCGGTCACCTGATCGCCGAGAGTATCGCCCATCAGGTCCGCAGCGATGTGCCGCTGGGAAGCTACCTCAGCGGCGGGCTGGATTCGAGCGTGGTCGCCGCGCAGGCCTCTCGCCATACCGGCGGACCGCTGGACGTCTTCACCGGAGCATTCCACGAAGGACCGGAGTACGACGAGACCCCGCATGCGCGCGCGGTCGCCGAGCATATCGGCGCGCGCATGCATACCGTCTACCCGAGCGAGGCTGACTTCGAGAGGATGCTGCCCTCGCTCGTCTATTACATGGACGAGCCCGCCGCAGGCCCTGGTCTGTTCCCGCAGTTTGAGGTCTCGCGGGCGGCCCGGTCGCAGGTGACCGTCTGCCTGGGCGGGCAGGGGGGCGACGAGATCTTCGTCGGCTACGCGCGCTATCTGATCGGCGCGCTCGAGGAGGCGTTGCTCGGTGCGATCCAGAGCCGCCCAATCGCGGAGAACACACTCACCCTGGCGAACGTCGAACACAGCCTCGGCGCGTTGCGCAACTACATGCCCCTGATGCGGCGCGTCTGGGGCGAAG
>JAUIAI010000228.1 GCA_030425615.1 Gammaproteobacteria bacterium | reverse complement strand
ATGCGCAATCTCCCGGTCCGGACGACGTCGCGCTGGTGCTGCACACGTCCGGCACGACGTCCCGGCCCAAGATCGTGCCGCTGCTGCAGCGCAATCTCGTGGCTTCGGCCGGCAACATCGGCAGCACGCTGCGTCTGACGCCCGATGATCGCTGCCTGAACATCATGCCGCTGTTCCACATCCACGGCCTGATCGCGGCGGTCCTCAGTTCGCTGGCAGCCGGCGCGGCCGTCAGCTGCACCCCGGGTTTCAACGCGCTGCAGTTCTTCGGCTGGCTCGACGAAGTGGCCCCCACCTGGTACACGGCGGTCCCCACCATGCACCAGGCGATCCTGGCGCGCGCGGCGCGCAACTCCGGGAGCGTCGCGGCAGCGAAGCTGCGCTTCATCCGCTCGTCGTCGGCATCGCTGCCGCCACAGGTCATGACCGCGCTCGAGGAAACCTTCGGCGCCCCGGTCATCGAAAGCTACGGCATGACCGAGGCCACCCATCAGATGGCCTCGAACCCGCTGCCGCCGGCCGAGCACAAGGCTGGCTCGGTGGGCATCGCCGCCGGTCCCCGTGTGGAGATCGCGCACGAAGCCGAGGACCGGCTGCTCGGTCGTGGCGACACCGGCGAGGTCGTCATCAGCGGCCCGAACGTGACGCCCGGCTACGAGAACAATCCCGACGCCAATGCCCGGGCCTTCTTCGATCTCGACGGGGCCCGCTGGTTCCGGACCGGCGATCAGGGCGTCCAGGACGCCGAGGGCTACCTGCGCATCACCGGGCGGCTCAAGGAAATCATCAACCGCGGCGGCGAGAAGGTCAGCCCGCTCGAGGTGGACGAAGTGCTCATGGACCACCCGGCGGTCCAGCAGGTGGTCACGTTCGCGATGCCGCACGCCAAGCTCGGCGAGGAAGTGGCGGCCGCCGTCGTGCTGCGCGACGGACAGCAGGCAGACGAGAAGTCGATCCGCGCCTTCGCGGCCGAGCGGCTGGCCGACTTCAAGGTGCCGCGAAAGGTGGTGATCCTGGACGAGATCCCCAAGGGCGCCACGGGCAAGCTGCAACGCATCGGGCTGGCCGAGAAGCTCGGATTGGCCTCATGAAGATCTGCATCTACGGCGCGGGCGCGATCGGTGGTTACATGGGCGCCAAGCTGGCCCAGGCGGACGCCCGGGTCAGCCTGGTCGCGCGGGGGCCCCACCTCGCCGCCATGCAGGCAAGGGGCCTCACGCTGGTGGAAGACGGCCGCGAGACCACCGTCCCGGTGCGGGCCGTTCAGGACCCGGCCGAGCTCGGACCCCAGGACTACGTGATCGTCACGCTCAAGGCGCACTCCGTTCCCGCCGTCGTTCCGGCCATGCAGCCGCTCATGGACGAAAACACCACGGTCGTCATGGGCGTCAACGGGGTTCCCTGGTGGTACTTCCACGGCCTCGGCGGCGAGTACGAAGGCCGGCGCCTGGCCACGGTCGACCCGGGCGACGTCCAATGGAACGGAATCGGCCCGCAACGCGTTCTCGGCTGCGTGGTCTATCCCGCCGCCGAGGTTCCCGAACCCGGACGGATACAGCACATCGAAGGCAACCGTTTCTCGCTGGGCGAACCGGACGGCAGCCGCAGCGAGCGGGCGAAGCGACTGTCCGAGGCGCTGTCCGCGGTCGGGCTCAAGGCGCCCGTGCGACCCAAGATCCGGGACGAGATCTGGGTCAAGCTCTGGGGCAATCTGTCGTTCAATCCCATCAGCGCGCTCACCCATGCCACGCTGGACGTGCTCTGCACGGACGACGACACCCGCCCGATCGCCCGGGCGATGATGCTCGAGGCCCAGGCGATCGCCGAACGGCTCGGCGTTCGCTTTCCCATCGACGTGGACAAGCGCATCGAGGGCGGCGCGGCCGTGGGCGCGCACCGTACGTCGATGCTGCAGGACCTGGAACGCGGGCGGCCGATGGAGATCGACGCGCTGGTCACCGCGGTCCAGGAGATGGGCCGCCTCGTGGAGGTGCCGACCCCGACGATCGACATCGTGCTGGGGCTGGTGCGCCAACGCGCCCGCATGGCCGGGTGCTACCCCGGCTGAGGCGCAGCGCGCCGCTCAGGGGGCGCCCAGGCGGATCGGCAGGTCGAGTTGCTCGCGGCCGCGGCGCACGCGCACCGTGGTGAGCTGACCAGACTCCATGCGCTCGAGCGCGTCGTAGAGATCGTCGACGCTGCTCACCTCCCGACGGCCCAGACCGATGACGACGTCGCCGAGGATCACCCGGCCGTCCGGCGCGCGCCGGAAGGGCCGGATACCCGCCTGCTCGGCCGGGCCGCCCTCGGAGACGCCGACCACGGCGAGCCCCGGCTCGAGCCCCAGCGCGGAGAGGAAGCCAGGCGGCGCGGTCTCGATGCCGATCACGGGTCGCTCGAAGCGGCCGTCCCGGATCAATCGCGGCACGATGCGGTTGACCTCGTCCACCGGGATGGCAAAACCGATGCCCACGGACGCACCGGACGGGCTGTAGATCGCGGTGTTCACGCCGATGAGCCGCCCGGCGGAATCGAGCAGCGGGCCGCCCGAATTGCCCGGGTTGATCGCCGCGTCGGTCTGGATCACGCCGCGGATGATGCGCTCGTTGGTGGCCGGGATCTCGCGCTCCAGCGCACTGACGATACCGGTGGTCATGGTCTGGTCGAGCCCGAACGGATTGCCGATCGCATAGACCCGCTGTCCCACCTTGAGGTCGCGGCTGGTGCCCACGGGAATGGGCACCAGGTGCTCGGCGGGGATGTCGATGCGCAGCACGGCGAGATCGCGATCGGGGAACCAACCGACCAGCCTGGCTTCCCAGACGGACTGGTCGGCGAGCGTCACCCGTGCCGCATTGGCGTTGGCCAGGACGTGATAGTTCGTGACCAGATGGCCGAGGCGGTCCCAGACGAAGCCCGTGCCCGACCCCCGCGGCACCTCGGTGACACGCGTGGAGAACAACTCACGGCGAAACCGCACGGTGTTGATGTGCACGACCGACGGCGAGACCCGGCGGAAGACCTCCACGTTTCGCCGCTCGTCCTCGCCGAGTGCGCCGCGGGGCACGACCTCTCGTGGGCGGGTGCTCGCCGCGGGCTGCGCGATCGTGTGCGGCGCAGCGAGCCAGCCCGCCGTTCCGACGAGCGCGGCCAATGCGTCACGGCGCGTTTGCCGGACCGCGGAAATGCCCCGACTGGTGCCGTCTTTCATGTGAGGGAAACCTGCCTGTGGCCGGCTCGGACCGCCTGCCGGAACGCGTCGGACGCCGTCTGTCGCCTGGCGCGCGAAAGCCAAAAAAAAGATCGCGCGCACGCCTCGCGTTCTGCCAAAATCCGCGCACGATTCGTCGAGTATATCGGCAGCGGAAACCGGCCCCGGTGACCGCTGCACCCGATCGTCGGCGCGGGTGAACCTCCTCCTCCCCGCCCCGGCACTTGGATCGATCGTCGGGCGCCCGCCACCCTGCAAAGTGTCACGGGCGGCGCCTGGTGTTCACTACGCTGTCTCGTCGAGTTGATCATGATCCGGTCGGTTGCCGCCGTCTCGTCCCTCCTTTCCGGCATGGGCGTCCTGCTCGTGGGCTCGGGCCTTCTCGGCCTGATCGTGGCCCTGCGCGGCGCGAGCGCCGGGTTCTCCGATCTGACCATCGGCTGGCTGATGTCCGGCTTCTACGTCGGCTACATCCTCGGTGCGAGCGTCTGCCCCCGGGTCATCGAGCAGGCCGGCCACATCCGCGCCTTCACGGCCTTCGCAGCCTGCAGCGCCGCCCTCGCCCTTGCCTACGGCCTCTTCGAGCATCCCGTCGTCTGGTGGCTGCTGCGCGTGGCCTCCGGCCTCTGCCTGATCGGGCTGTACATGGTGATCGAGAGCTGGCTGAACGTCCGGGCGGTCGATCACCGGGGCCAGGTCTTCGCCGTCTACATGATGGTCAACCTCGTCGCGGTGGCCCTGGGCCAGGCGATGATCACCGCGTACGGCGCCGAGCACGCGAATTCACTGGCGATCGCCGCCATTCTCTTCTGTCTCGGGCTGGTGCCCATCGCGCTGACGCAAGTCAGCCAGCCGGAGGTGCCCAAGACGGACCGGCTGTCGCTGGCCACGGTATACCGGCTCGCCCCGGTCGGCGCCGCCGGCGCCGTCTTCTCGGGCCTCATTTCGGGCTCGTTCTGGTCCCTGGGCCCGGTGTTCGCCCGCGGGTTCGGCTGGGACGACGGTGAGGTCGCCCTGTTCATCGTGACCACGGTAGCGGGCGGCGCGATCATGCAGTGGCCGCTCGGCTGGCTGTCCGACCGCTACGACCGGCGTTCCGTGCTCCTTGCGGTGAGCGTGGGTCTGGTGGCCTCCGTCGGCGGAATCGGCGTGGTACCGGCGCAGTCGATCGGCACCCTTCTGGGTTTCGCCTTCCTGTTCGGGGGATTCTCGTTCACGCTCTATTCGCTGGCCGTCGCGCAGACGCACGACCGTTTCCAGAGCAAGGACGCGCTCGAGGCCACCAAGAGCCTGCTGCTGATGCACGGGATCGGCGCGGCAGCCGGCCCGCTGCTGACCGGCGCGGTCATGACCGTGGCCGAACGCGGCTTCGCGATCGCGCTGGCGACGCTGGGCGCCACGCTCGCCGTCTTCACGGCGGCACGGCTCCTGCTCGACGCGCCGGTTCCGCTCGAGGACAAGAGCCACTTCGCGCTGGTGGAGCAGACCTCGGTCGTGGCCATGGAGCTCGATCCGCGTACGCCGGTGCACGAAGAGGACGCTTCGGACCGGAGCCCGGCCGGGTTCGACCTCGCCGCCGACGCCACCGCGCGCGCGGAGCGGGACGTGGACATCGTCGCGCCCGAGGCCGACACCCGCACGGGGCTGCAGGGCGCCTGACCGCGGACCGGCGCGGCGGGCCCGCGCCGCGTTCATGCGACACTTGTGCGGCAAGGGGTGCCTTCGAGCGCCCTCCCCCTGACCGCGCAGGAGACCCCGCATGAACGGCGCCCAGTCACTGGTGCACACGCTGCTCGCCAGTGAACTCGATGTTTGTTTCACCAACCCCGGCACCTCGGAGATGCATTTCGTGGCGGCCCTCGATTCAGTGCCGGGTATGCGCTGCGTGCTCGGCCTGTTCGAAGGCGTCGTCACCGGCGCGGCCGACGGCTACGCCCGTATGGCGGGCAAACCGGCCGCCACGCTGCTGCACCTGGGCCCCGGCCTGGCCAACGGCTTCGCCAACGTGCACAACGCCCGCAAGGGCCGCACCCCGATGGTCAACGTGGTGGGCGAGCACGCCACCTGGCACCTGCGGCACGAGACTCCGCTGCGTTCCGACATCCAGGCGATCGCCGGTGCTTGCTCGGACTGGGTGCGCACCTGCGAAAGTGCGGCGGACGTCGCGGGCGACGCCGCACGCGCCGTGGCGCGGGCACGGGAGGGCGGCCGCATCGCCACGCTGATCCTGCCGGCCGACACCGCCTGGAACGACGCGCCGGCAGGCCCGGTCGCGGCGGTCGAACCGCAGCCGCTGCCGCGCGTGCCGGCCGCGGCCGTC
>JAUIAI010000227.1 GCA_030425615.1 Gammaproteobacteria bacterium | reverse complement strand
GTCCTTGGCGTACTGCGAGAAGGCCTCCGAGCGCGGCTGCGCCAGGGAAACGAGCGTCTCGTTCAGGTCCTTGACATCCTTGACGGCCATCAGCGCCTTCATCTGCTCGGCGCTGCTCTCGAGCGAGGCCTTCATGGCCTTCATGTTCAGTTCGGCCAGCTTCTGGGCGCCTTCGATCCCCTTGGCGGCGAACGCATTGGCGGCCTTGACGGTCTCGGACTGCATGGTCATGTAATCGTTGGCGGTGAGCATTTCTGTTTACCTCTTGGGCTTTGGAGAATTCGGAGAGTTCTTCGGTTTGGGTTTCGTGTCCGAAACCCGGCCCCTGAACAGTGCGGCCCGCGCTCCGGATCGTGCCGCGCGCTTCAATGTTGCGCCGCACAAAAAGAATTATCGCGCAATTGCTGCGCTGCGTCAACCGCTTTTTTGTTGCGACGCACAAATCCGGGCATCAGATCCGGATGGAATCTAAGTAGCTGATATTACAGGAGTTTTACTTCTCCGTTTCGACCGGTTGCCATCGCATGGCGAGTTTCCGGGCGATCCCGCACAACGGCACCGCAGTCGGCGGCTCTGACATGTCTGCGGCGGTCTCTGACGCCTCCGAAACGGAGGGTTCGGCGTCGGGATGGCCGTCATGCCGGCTCAGGCACGCGAGTACCGGCCCGGACAGGAACCGGCTGCGCGCGCCTGTGACATGCCGGCCTCCGAGAGGGGCCTGGGCAACCACGGCATGGCACCGGGGCTCGATGAGGTGCAGCTCGCGACGGGCGCGCGTCAGGGCCACATAGAAGAGCCGGCGCTCTTCGGCGAGGGCATTGCGATCGGACGTCGCGTACTCGTTGGGAAAGTTGCCGTCCGTGACGTTCAGCAGAAACACGTTGCGCCATTCCTGCCCCTTGGCGGAGTGCACGGTGGAGAGCGCGAGCTGGTCTTCGTCGAGGTGGGCGCGATCGCCGAGATCGCCGGCCGCCTGCGGCGGATCCAGGGCCAGTTCGGTGAGCATCTCGCGCAGCCCGCCGGCGCGCCGGGCAGCCCCTGCGAGCATGTCGAGGTCCGCGAGGCGGGTGGCGCTGTGGTCGTAGCGCTCTTCGAACACCGGCGCGAGCCATCCGACGAGCGACTCGAAAGCCCGCACGCCCCCGCCGGCCGAAAGCGCCGCCAGATGTCCGGCCAATCCGGCGAGCGGCTCACGGGCCGCGGCCGGCACCGGCAGGCCGGCGAGCACGCCGAATTCGCGCGATGCGCCATCCTGCCCGGCCCAGGCATCCAGAAGGCGCCGCGAAACGGCGGGGCCGATGCCGGGCAGCAGTTGCAGCGCCCGGGAGGCGGCAAGGCGGTTCGCCGGGTTCATTGCCCACCTCACGACGGCGAGCGCGTCCCGGACGTGGACGGCGTCGATGAAACGCAGGCCTCCGTACTTGACGAAAGGAATGTTCGCCCGGGCGAGCGCCAGCTCCAGGCCGTCGCTGTGGTGCGCGCTGCGAAAGAGCACGGCCTGTTCGCGCAGCATGACGCCTCGCTCGCGCGCGGTCAGGACCTGCTCGATGATGTAGTCCGACTGAGCGGCCTCGTCGTGCACCAAGACCAGCCGGGGGCGTTCGCCGCGAACCCCGACGGCGGAGGTCAGGCGCACGCCGCAGGGTGGATCGGCCTCCGCGAGCACGGCGTTGGCGAGATCGAGCACCGGCTGGCTGGACCGGTAATTGCGCCCGAGTTCGAGCCGTTCCGCTCCGACGTCGCTCACATAGGCCTGGAGGCCCGCCGGGTCCGCGCCCCTGAAACCATAGATGCTCTGCGCGACGTCGCCGACCAGGAACACACCTCTCCCCGCGGGCGCGAGCCCACGCAACAGTTGCCATTGCAACGCGTTGCAGTCCTGCGATTCGTCAACGACGACGGCGTCGAAACGCGATCTCCAGCGCGTCGCGATCTCCGGCTCGCGAAGGGCCATGACGGCCCACTGAAGCAGGTCGTCGTAGTCGAGCAGGGCCTGCCCAGCCTTGACGCGGGCGAACTCTGCGAATACCGCACGGAACAGGGCCTCGTCGCGGAGACACCAGGGGTGGCGACGGGCCAGCACCTGCGCCACGGACGCATCCGTGTTGACGCATTCCGACATCACGGACAGCATGGTGGCGGCGCCCGCGATCCGCCGCCGCGAGCCGCCCTGCACGTGACGCTCCCGGATGGCCGAGAGCAACTCGAGGGCATCGGCGCGATCCAGCACGGTGAATCCCGGATCGAGACCCAGCGTGGCTGCATCGTGGCGCAACAGCCGGGCTGCCACCGCATGGAAGGTGCCGGCCCAGGGCAGCGACAGCCGCGCCCGCGTCGGTGTGGACGACACATGCGCGCCGAGCCGACCCGAGGCCAGTGCACGCCCGGCGCGACGCACCATTTCGACGGCGGCGCGCCGGCTGAACGTAAGCAGCAGCAGCCGTTCGGGTGCGACGCCTGCCGCGAGCAGCGCGGTGACCCGGGCGACGAGGGTCGCCGTCTTGCCGGTACCGGCACCGGCGTTCACCCACACGGCTCGCGGCGAAGAGGGCGGGGAACCGAGGCCGGCGTATGCCGCGGCGTGTTGCTCGCGATTCAGTGACTCGATGCGCATTGCGCCAATCTGGGCGGCCACGGGCTCACCAGGCGAGCCCGTGTGGGGCATCGTCCGGGCTCGCCTACAATCGTGGCCCCACGCCGTCCGCCGCCGCGACCTGCAGGCGCCGACGCCCGACGGTGCCCGTCCTTGCCAGGGTGCCGACGACACCAAAGGACCGCCATGCGATCCCCGTCCCGATTGCTCGGCATCACGGTACTGATGACAGTGTTCGTGGCCGCCACGGTGGCGGCGACCGCCCTTCACAGGCAGTGGCCGGCCGCGCTGGCGGGATTCGCCGCGCGCACGGTCTGCGGCGGGGTGTTCATTGCCGGCAGGCCGATCGACGAAGTGGTCCAGCAGGACCTTCAGTCGTTGTCGGTGGCAATGCGGCTGATCGAGATCTCGGCGGATCCCGATACCCAGCGCGTCACCGCGACGCTGCCGATCGCCAGATCGAGACACGCGCTCTACCGCCCGGAGCGCGGATGCACGCTGTTGCCACCGCAGGAGGTCCCCGAAGTGGCGGTGCTGGCCGGCTCGACGCGCCCGCAGCGCGAGGACCTGCTCGGTGGCGCGGCGGCCGCACTGCGCAGCGAGCGGCTGCAGCCGCTCGAAGTCCCCTGGCCGCTGGGTGCCGGAGCCCTGCCACCGGCGCAATGGCCGGACGGCGTGAACGCCGACGCCCTCAATGCGGCGATAGGGCTCGCGTTCGCCAGCGGTTCGGCCAGCAGCGTGAGGCCTGGCACGGAATCCGGCAAGAGCAAGGGCACCCGTGCGGTGCTCGTCGCACTCGACGGACAACTGATCGCCGAACGCTACGCCCCCGGTTTCGACGCGCGTACCCAGCAGCTCGGCTGGTCGCTGGCCAAGACCGTGTTCGGCGCACTGGCCTGGGCCCGCTTCCAGTCCCAGGCGACCGACCTGCGCACGCCCGTTGTCGACCTGGTCTCGCGTGTACCCCGGCCCCGCTGGGTGGGCGAGTGGAAACGCGACGGGCGCCGTGCCATCTCCCTGGACCACCTGTTCACCATGTTCGACGGGCTGGACCATTCGGCCGACGATGCCTGGCTGATGAGCGAATTACCGCGTCTGCTCTGGGTGGTCGACGACGCGGGCCGGTTCGCCGGGCAACGCGGACTCGCCCACGCCCCGGGTGAACACTGGCGGTACTCGAGCGCCGTGACCAACCTGCTGTCGCGGGTTTTGCGCGACCAGTTCGCCTCGGACGAAGACTATCTCGCCTATGCCGGGAAGACACTGTTCGCGCCCATCGGCGCGCTCAGCGCACTGTTCGAAACCGACGGCGCGGGCAATCTGCTCGGGTCCAGCTACCTCTGGGCCTCACCGCACGACTGGCTGCGGATGGGCCAGCTGTTGCTGCAGGACGGCCGCTGGGGGGACCGGACGATCTTCCCGGGCGGATGGCTCGAATACGCCACTGCCTACCGGGTCGAGGCCGACGGCCGACGTAGCCCGTACGGTGCGCAGGCCTGGCTCACCGGCGAGAGCAGCGCGCTGCGCTGCGGTGCCGGCGAGCAGCTTCCCGAGGACGGTCTCGTCGCCACCGGCGTATGGGGACAGATCCTCGCCATCTTCCCGAAGCGACAGATCGTGATCCTGCGGCTCGGATGGAGCGCACCGGCCGAGCCGGCCGCGCCGTGCACCTTTCTTGCGGGCGTCCTGGGCGCGTTGCCGTGAGCGGGCCGCCGGGCGAGCCGACCCTGGCCGCACGCCGGCGCTTCCTGCGCAGGAGCGTGCACGGACTTCTACTGCCGGCCGTCGCGACGACGGCCGCCTGCACGATAGGAGCCGGGCCCGATCACGACGGCCGGGACGCGCCAGCCACGGGGATCACGCCCCTGCGGGATCTGCCGGACGACGCGCTGGCCCTGGTGCTCAGCTCCGGCGGACCACGCGGGTTCGTGCACATCGGCGTCCTGCACGCGCTGGATGATCTGGGCGTGCGCCCGGATCTGGTGGTCGGCGCGTCCGTCGGCGCCCTGCTCGCCGCACTGTACTGCGGCGGGACGTCCGGGCGCGAACTGTCGGCAATGGCGCGTGACCTGAATCCACTCGCCTTCGCGGCGCTGGCGATCGGCGCGCGCGAGCGCTTCAGCGGAGCGCCGATGGCCCGCTTCGTCAACGACGAGATCGATGGCCGGCCCCTGCAGGACCTCAGACCGCGCTGTGCCGTGGTCGCCATGCGCGCGATTGATCGGCAGTGTGTTGCCTTCACCCACGGCGACGCCGGCGTCGCCGTTCAGGCCTCGGCGGCCATCGAGTCACGATTCACACCCGTCACGATCCGTGGTGAGGTCTACGTGGACAGCGACCGCGTAATGCCGCTGCCCGTCCGGATCGCGCAGGAACTGGGCTCGCAACGGGTGTTGTCCGTGGATGCCTCCGCTCACGAGGACCGGGCTCCACCCGGTGCGGAGCGGTTCCGCGACAGCGACCGGATCAAGCGGCTCACGACGTCCCGGGACGCCGGGCTGGCTGACGTGAACCTTCACCCGTATTTCGGCTATTGGGTCAGCCTGGACGCGGAGTTCCGTGAGCGTGCGATGCGCGCCGGCTACGAAGAGACCATGGCGCGCCGCCAGGAGGTTCTCGCGCTGGCCGCCGGTTCTCGGCCATCCTGACCCGCAAAGCGGCGGCGAAGCCAGCCGCGCAGGGCGCCCCTACTGCCGCGATCTCGCCACGGCCTCGGCAAGTTCCTCGCCCGACTTGTAGTGCGGCACCCGGAAGACCATCCGTTTGGCGCGCTGGATCAGCGCGTTGCCCCCGGAGATCTCCTCGTTCCAGTATTTTTCGGCGAGCGCCAGATTCTTCTGCGGGTCGAGCATGAACGCGTCTTTGGATCCCTGGCCGCCGAAGATGTAGAGCTTGCCGTCGATCATCGCCCACGAGTCCGCATCACCCCCCCAGGGAATGCCG
>JAUIAI010000226.1 GCA_030425615.1 Gammaproteobacteria bacterium | reverse complement strand
GGCGAGGTTGCGCCGCAGTCTAGATCGGCTGCGCATCGTGCTCCCCCTCGATGACGAGGCGCTCGACGCCATCGTGAGCGGGCTCGTCGCCCGCCACGACTGGCCAAACCAGTTCGTCTACCTCCAGGTCACGCGCGGCGTGGCCCGCCGGGATCACGCCTTCCCGGACCCACCGGTGCCCCCGACCGTGTTCGCGATGACGACGGCCTTCACCCCCCCGGGCCCCGAACTGGTCGAGGGCGGGATCGAAGCCATCACGCTGCCGGACGAACGCTGGCTGAACTGCGACATCAAGTCGGTCTCGCTGCTGGGCAACGTGCTGGCCCGCCAGACTGCGGCCGACCACGGCGCCCGCGAGGCGATCCTGTTTCGCGACGGGTTCCTGACCGAGGCCTCCGCGAGCAACGTCTGGCTGGTCCGCAACGAAGGCGTGCTCGGGCCTCGCAAGGACCGTCGCATGCTCGAGGGCATCCGGGTCGGCCTGATCGAATCTCTCTGCAGCGAGATCGGCCTGCGGTTCGAACAGCGCAACGTCTGCCGGGAGGAAGTGCTCGCCGCCGACGAGCTGATGGTCACGTCCGCCACGAAGGAGATCCTGGCCGTGGTCCGCCTCGACGGCCGGCAGGTCGGCGACGGCCGCCCCGGGCCGGTCTTCCGAAGGCTCCACGAAGCCTACCAGCGCGCGAAACGCGCCGTCTGATCCCGTATCGGAGCGCCCGCGGCCGGGCCTCCGGAGAACCGTCTGAGACAGCGCCGCCATGCCCGCCGACCTGAACAGCGCATTCGACCGGCTCGAGCAACTCCTCGAGTTCCCGTGCCGCTACCCGATCAAGATCATGGGCGAGCGCCACGAGCGGTTCGCAGGCGCGGTCGCCGCACTGGTCAGACGACACGCGCCGGATTTCGATCCGGAAACGGTACGCGAAACCGTTTCGCGCAAAGGCACGTTCGTCAGCGTGACCGTGGTGATCGAGGCCCGCTCGCGCGAACAGCTCCAGTCCCTCTACGAAGCCCTGGCCGATCACGAATGGGTGCGGATCGTGCTTTGACCGCCCCGGCCGTCCGGGAGCGACAGCCGGGCCTCCGTGACCCGCGACTCAGAGCGCCTCGACCACGACGCCCGTGCCGCTGGCAGAGACCATGAGCATCGACCCGGACTGTCCGATGACCTCGTAGTCCAGGTCGATGCCCACCACGGCATTGGCCCCGGCCGCGGCCGCCTTCTCCTGCAACTCCTGCAACGCAATGTCGCGCGCACGCTGGAGTTCGCGCTCGTAAGCCTGTGAGCGCCCGCCGACCAGATCCCGGATGTTGGCGAAGAAGTCTCTGATGACGTTGGCACCCAGGATCGCCTCGCCGGCGTGCACGCCGCAGTAGCGAACGATCCGGTGACCCTCGACCGAGGGGGTGGTGGTGACGAGCATGTCTGATCTCCTGGAAGAGGGTTCGGGTCGGCGGCCCCGCGCCCGCCGGGCCGGCCGGGGTTCAACCCATCGGCCGCACGCCGAACAGCCAGCCGTGCAGCCAGAAGGCGAAGGCCGCCCAGAGGACGAACCCGACGACCACGGTGGCGGCGTCGGCCCCCAACGAACCCTTGCCGGCAGGGACCGTGCCCGGGCGCCGGCGGGCGGCGCGGAATACGAGCACGGCCCAGACCAGGAAACCGCCGAACAGCAGGATGTCGGCGACCGTGCCGTTGGCGAGCAGGTGCGCGAGGGCCCAGACCTTGACGGCGAGCGTCATCGGGTGGCCCAGCCGGGCGCGGAGTCGGTTGCCCGGGACATAGGCGGCCGCGAGCAGCACGAAGGCGATCAACGTCAGCAGCGATGCGAGATGGCGCATGCCCACCGGCGGGCTCCAGACCACGGTCGGCGTCAGCCGTGCCTCACCGTAGCCCCACACGATGAGCACGAGGCCGACGAGGGAGATCACCGAGTACAGGCCCTTGTAGGCGCCCTCGCCCGTACGCGCCACCATGCGGTCGCGCCAACCGTCTCCGAAAACGCGCACGGAGTGCACTCCCAGGAACAGCACCAGCCCGACGATCAACAGCGCCATGACGAATCCTCACGTGTGAGCTGCGGCAATCCTACCCGAGCGCGGCGGCGCGTCCCGCACGGCCCACAATCCTGCGGGGATTCGGAGAGCATGATGTGAAGCGCAGTTCCAGGACAGCGGCGATAATCCGGTTCGCGATGATTTCCGAACCCGATCCACCCGACCCGTCGCCCGCGTCGCAGCCGCCCGGACGGCCCGCCTGCGTGATCGACACCAATGTCTGGCTCGACTGGCTCGTCTTCGACGACCCACGAATCGCGGCGATTCGCGAAGCTGTCGCCAACGGCTGGCGGGTCCTGAGCTGCCCGCGAATGCGGGACGAACTCGCCGACGTGCTGGGACGCCCCGCGTTCGGGCTCGACCAGCAGCAGCGGGCGGACTGTCTGGCGCGCCACGACGCGCTCGTGCAGCCCTGCGGAAATCCGTCGCCGGGCGTGGCCCGTGCGCTCGTGTGCAGCGATCCCGACGATCAGGTCTTCGTCGATCTGGCACTCGCCCACGGTGCCCGCTTGCTCGTGTCACGAGACAAGGCGCTGCTCGGGCTGGCCCGTCGCGCCCGACCGCACGGCCTGACGATCGTGGCGCCGGAGGCCTGGACCGCCGGCGCGGCCACACCCATCGTGCGCGGGCCCTGGCAGCGTGATTACGCCACCTGCCGCGACGCCATGCGTCGTTTCACGGCGGGGCGCACGAACCAGACGCCCGACGAAATCTGGCTGGTCGAGCATCCGCCGGTCTACACGCTCGGCCTGGCGGGCCGCGAGGAGCATCTGCTCGATACCGGCGCGGTTCCGGTCGTGCGCGTGGAACGGGGCGGGCAGGTCACGTACCACGGCCCCGGGCAGGTCATTGCCTATACCCTGATCGATATCGCCCGGCGGGGACTGACCGTCCGCGGCTTCGTGTGCCTGCTGGAGCAGGCGGTCATCGAGACGCTGGCCGGCCTGGGGCTTGCCGCCTGCCGGCGGCCGGGCGCTCCCGGGGTGTACGTCTGCGGGCCGGACGGCGCGCCCGGCGCGAAGATCGCCTCGCTGGGCCTGAAGGTCAGCCGTGGACGGACCTGGCACGGTGTGGCCCTGAATGTCGCCATGGACCTTCGGCCCTTCGAAGGCATCAACCCCTGCGGGATGGCGGGCCTGGCGGTCACCGACCTGGCCAGGTGCGATATCCTCGTCGGAACCGGTGAAGCCGCCGGACGGCTCGCCGACGCCATCGTCTCGAACCTGCAACGGCATGGCGGGCGCCGTTGAGCACAGGCCCGCCCGATGGCGGCGGACACCGGCGCCATGACCCCTTCCAGGAGCCTCGTTGAACGACAGCCCCACCCCGCCCTCCGGCAGCGCCGGATACGATCCGTCGGCCAAGCAGAAGGCCGCGGCCAAGACCTCGCGCATCCCCATCAAGGTGGTTCGCGCCGAACAGGCCCTGCGCAAACCCTCCTGGATCAGGGTACGTGCGCCGGCGATGAACTCGCGCTTCACGCAGATCAAATCGATCCTGCGCGAGCACAACCTGTACACGGTGTGCGAGGAGGCCAGCTGTCCGAACATCGGCGAGTGCTTCGGCAAGGGTACGGCCACGTTCATGATCATGGGCGACAAGTGCACGCGCCGCTGCCCGTTCTGCGACGTGGGGCACGGCCGGCCGGATCCGCTGGACACGAACGAACCGGAAAACCTGGCGCGCTCGATCGCCGCCATGGGTCTGTCCTACGTGGTCATCACGAGCGTCGACCGCGACGACCTGCGCGACGGTGGCGCCGCCCACTTCGTGGCATGCATCGATGCCGTGCGCCGCGAATCGCCGCAGACGCGCATCGAGGTCCTGGTGCCCGACTTCCGCGGCCGTCTCGGGCGCGCACTCGACATCCTCGAGACCTCGCCGCCGGACGTCATGAACCACAACCTCGAGACGGTTCCACGCCTGTACAAGCAGGCCCGGCCGGGCTCGGATTATTCGCACTCCCTCGAGCTGCTGGCGCAGTTCAAGGCCCGGGTTCCCGGCGTCCCGACGAAGTCCGGTCTGATGGTCGGACTGGGCGAGACCGACGACGAGATCCTGGCCGTGATGCGTGACATGCGGGAGCACGACATCGACATGCTCACGATCGGCCAGTACCTGGCCCCCAGCGACGCCCATCTTCCGGTCCAGCGCTACGTGGAGCCGCAGACGTTCACACGCTTCGAGACCGCCGCGGCCGAGATGGGCTTCGCCCACGCGGCGGTGGGTCCGCTGGTCCGATCGTCCTATCACGCGGACCAGCAGGCCGGTCTCGCCGGGGTGACCTGAGGCCGTCGCCGGACGCGGCCTCAGTGGACGTGGGCGTCCGGCATCACCAGGTAGGTCTGTCCTCTCGAGCTCGCCAGCCCCACCTCCCGGCCGTGCGGCAGCGTCAGCTTCGAAACGCCGTGCCCGAACGGCAGCCCCTCGATCACCGGCGTTCGCGTGCGACGTCGTAGCCAGCGCACGACGTCCGCAAGGCCGAATCCGCCGTCGTGCGCCGCCGCGGGAAAACCATTGAAGGCACCCAGCAACACCGCTGCCTGTGCATCGATGACCCCTGCGTGCAGCAACTGGGTGAACATGCGCTCGATGCGATACGGATGCTCGCCGACGTCCTCCAGGAACAGGATGCCGTCGCGCACCCGTGGCCAGTACGGGGTGCCGAGCATCGAGCAGACGATCGACAGATTGCCCCCCCAGAGCGTGCCCGTGACGTCGACACCGGCCGGGCCCCGACTCGCGAAGCCCAGGATCTGCAGACGGCCGGCCATGGCATCGTCGAAGACCTCGGCGGTATTGTCGTCGGGTTCATCGGCATAGTCGTCCAGCAGGGCCGGTCCGGACCAGGTCGCGGCCCCTGCGCGCGCCAGCATGGCGAACTGGAACGCGGTGAAGTCCGAAAACCCCACCCACTGCTTGCCGGCGGCAGCCAGTTGCTCGTAATCGAGGGCGTCGAGCAGACGGGTCACGCCGTAACCGCCGCGCGTGATCATGACCACGGGAGCGGGGCCGCGCGCGGCGCGCGCGAACGCGGCCAGTCGCGACCGGTCGCTGCCGGCGAAGCGCCGGTCACGGGCGAGCGCGGCGCGATCGAGCGCCACCCGGTAACCGCGGGCGGCGAGGTTCGCGCGGGCGCGGTGCAGCCGGGACGCATCCAGGACGACCCCGGCCGGCGAGATCACGTGGATGTCGGGTGACGATGCTTTTCGGTCGCGAGGGCTTGAGCACATGGTCTACGTCTGGGCGGCGGAGTGGCCCGTCCGAGTGTGCCACGCGGGTACGGCGCACGGCGATCGGACAGAGCGCGAATAGGGCCTGTTGACACCCATCCGAAGGGCAGCCAGCCAGGACACGCGCCAACCGCGTTACTCGCTCCTCATGGGCGCGCGCCCACATCGTCGCCCGCGCCTCGCTGGCGCATGTCCTGGCTGACTGCGACGGGTTTCGTATGAGTGTCAACAGGCCCTAGAATGCGGCGGGAGTCCGGAGACCC
>JAUIAI010000225.1 GCA_030425615.1 Gammaproteobacteria bacterium | reverse complement strand
CGTCGCCTGCTGCATCCTCAATGAGGAAACCCACCACCTGATGGACGCACGCGCCTTCTCCATGATGCGCCCGCAAGCCTACTTCGTGAATCTGGCCCGGGGCCCGGTTGCCGACGAAACCGCGCTGATCGATGCCCTGCGAAACGGAACGATCGCGGGCGCCGGGATCGACGTCTTCGAACAGGAGCCCGTCGCCCCGGACAACCCGCTGCTGTCGATGGACAACGTCATCGTGACACCGCACGCGCTTTGCTGGACCGACGAATGCTTCGACGCCATTGCCAGGGAGGGGCTGGGCTGCCTCGTCGCGATGGCCGAGGACCGGCGTCCCGCCTCGATCGTGCGCTGAGACGGCTGCTAGTGTGCCGTCGTTCATCCGCAGGCGGGCACCGGGACGGCATTGAACTCGCAGTCCCCGACGTTCTTCTTGCGAAAGCAGATGAACGCCGGCCCATTGCAGGAGTTGTCTCCGACGCTTCCCTGGAGCAGATAGCAGGCACCCTGACCGTTGCAGGAGTTCCGACCGACGCGCACGTTCTCGATGGCCACCTCGCGCGTGTCGCGGCGCCAGAGTTCCGTCGCGGCCCGATAGCATGCATCCTCGCCGTTGCACGACCCTTTGCCGACGGCGCTGAGCCGGTTGTCCATGCACGCACTGGCGCCGTTGCACGCCCGCTCAGGTGCGAACTCCGCTGCAGTGCTGTTCACACAGGCGTTCGAGCCCTGACAGCGACCGTCTTGCGCGAACGCCGCAGGCGAGACAAGTGCCAGGGCCGCGCATGCCACCGTCGCGGCGGCGATCCATGCAGCGACGCGCATGCCGAATCCGGAGCGGCGACCGAAGGGCACCCGCCCCGGGAACGATCGGACCCGATACCCGTCCACGTCGACCTGCGTCTGTCCAAATCCGGAAGCCATGTCCTTTCTCCAGGGAACAGGGGCTTCCCACTCTAGGCGTCCGACACGGCCCGCGCATCCCCGGAAGTGTTGACACCGGCTCAGAGCGGCGGCACGGCCCCGCCCAGTCGCCGGACCTGAAGCTCGAAGGCTTCATTTGCCTGCAGATCCCACAGCATGCCGTCCTTGGTCAGGCCCATCACGGTCTGGTCGCTGATCGTCATGTTCACGATACGGGGCACGCCGAGACGCGCGGGCGTGGTCTTCGGAGCGACGCCCTTGCCCGTCGGCGCGCTCCCGAGATCAAGGATGATGGGCGGGAACAGATCGATCACGTCATCGGGGTCGGTCCCGTCGGGCACCGAATCGGGATCGATCTCCTGCGTCCACCGGAAAACGCCGCCGTCTTCGGCCAGCGCGAACGCGCCGCGCGAATCCGTTTCGACCTGGACGACCCGGCTTCCGATACCGTCGACACGGACTGGCTCGAGCAGTCGGGCCGGCCGACCGGCGCCCAGACCCGCACGATTGCCCTCGTTGGAACCCCAGACCCACACGGTGCCATCGCGACGTACTGCATACAAGGTCCCCTCCTGTGCCGCGATGTCGATCACGCCGCCAAGCCCGGGAACAGGCGTCGGGGACGATCGCGCCACACGATTCGAAGCCGCTGACCCGTCACCGAAAGCACCGAAAGTGTTGCGCCCCCAGACATGGACCACGCCTGACGCGTCGAGGGCGGCGAGCACGCCGCTGTCGGCAGCGACATCGACAGCCGGCGGCAGTCCCGCCACGCGCGTTGGTTGCGTGCGGACATCGATCGCATCGTCGGCCGTGCCCCAGACGAAGACCTCACCCTGTGCCGTGCGAGCGATCGTGATCCGACCGTCGTAGGCGACTCTGAGTTCGGAGATCGGGGCCAGGGAAAGCCGCGCCGGCTCCTGCACCGTGCCAGCCAGCGCGAGGCCGAGACGCCCGTCGCCGTTGTATCCCCATGCGAACAACTCGCCGCCGTCCCCCAGCGCGTAGTAGACATCGGCGCCGAGGTATCCGGTGACCATCCGACGTGTCGACGGCAACGCCTCGAGCCGACTGTAGTCGTTGCCGCCCGGCGCGCCGAAGCACGGCCGGCTGAAGACTCTGCCGTCACTGGCGAGAAGCGCACTCGCGTGCCGGACTGCCTCGCGGCTCGAGGACTCGATGCAGGCGAACAATCCGACACCCTGCACGTATTGCCGGGACGCCTGCGGGGTCTGCGCGAAGCCGTTCTCGACCGACATCCGACTGACCCCTGCGAGCAGATCCTGACCGAACTGCTCGCCGTCATAGGTGCGCCCGGCTCCGGTCGCCGGCAGCACATCGTCGCCCGCGAGGCCATCGATGCGACCGTCGGTCATGTCCGCCGCGAACTGTTCGGTCACGACGACCCCCGGATTCGGCGACTCGGGGTCGGCCGCACCCGCCGCACGACTCAGCCCGGCATTGAGCAGACCATAGACTCCGTTCTTGCCGAGATCGAATGCCCGTTCGCCGGCGGCCCCGACGGCTACGGGCATGCGCAGGAAATCCTCGACTTCGAGGCTGCTGCGCAGGTTGCGGTTGACCTCGCCGGCCAATTCCGCATGGGCACGTCGCACCGTGTCAGCGTCCGCCCATCCGCGGTCGTGTCCCGCGATGGCATTGGCCCGCCTCACGATGGCCTCGGTGAACGGCGTCGCGCCGGCGTTTCGCGTGTAGTCGAGCACCACCGAGCGCAGGCGCGCCCCCTCGAAGGAGACCGGTCGCTTGCGCGCCTCGTCATAGTAGGTGGCGCCGCTGCCCGCCCTGCCCTCGAAAGTGAGCAGCACGGGCGGCCGCAGACCGCAGGGCACCAGGGTGGCCAGGCCGCGCGGCGGTCCGACGCGCACGGACGGCAGAAGGGTGCCGTCCGCGAACGTCGCAGCGACGTCGACGTTCCGGAACTGACCGAGACTGCCCCCGATGCCGACACCGACCGCGCCGCCGCCGTCGCCATCACCGGGACTCGCGGCATCGCCGCCGATCTCTTCGTCGGACGTCCGGCTGACGCGGGTCGGAGAATCGACGTATCCCGGCTCGAAGCCGGCGATGAGCCCGGGCCGGCAGTCGGCCGTCCCGCTGGCGCCAGCATCGATCACCACCGAAGCGCCGTCGTCGGCGATCGCGGCGTCCGCACCGACCGAAGAACCACCACCGCCGCATCCGGCCAGAGCCGTGAGAATGAAGACCGATATCGCGCGCGTCGATCCGCGCCGCGGGTCATGCGGTTCCATCGCCTCCCCCCTCGCCATTCGTCAAAGGGCCCGGCACGCCCGACAGACTGCCAAGGGTGTCGGTCTCAGGGTCAGGATACCCCCGACCCCGCCCGGGGGCCACCCCTCGCGGGGTCGGGGGTCGCTCGCGGGGACTCAGGCGGCTTCGCCGTTCAGCCTCGCCAGCAGACTCTGTTGCTCGCGACCGGGGGTGGCCGCGGCCACGCTCAGCGACGCCGTGTCGGCGAACACGAGCAAGGACCGCCGGGCGCGCGTCGCTCCCGTATACAGGGCCTCGCGCGTGGCCATTCGATGGTCAGCCGGCGCCGGTAGCAGGAGCACCCTTTCGAACTCCGAACCCTGAGCCTGGTGGATCGTCAACGCGAACGCATCTTCCCAGGACCCCAGCCTGGCGAACGACTCGGTGCGTCCGCTCTCGAACATCACCTCGCCGCCCGCGTCCTCCCGCGTCACCATACCGATGTCGCCGTTGAACAATCCCAGCGCGGGCAGGTTGCGGCGGATGACGATCAGGCGACCGATCTGCGGCATCGCGTCGGTGCAGAACAAACGCCCGACGATTCGACGGTTCAAGGCGAAGACGCCGGCCGGACCGGTTCGCAGCGCCGCAAGCACCCGCACGCCGGCGAAGGCTCGCAGAGCGGCCAGCCGGGCGTCGTCGTCCTGCGCACTGCGCGCCGCGCCCACCAGCGGCTCGAAGGCCTTCGCGGCCGCGTCCACCAGCCGGTCGATGACGGCCGCCGACCAGTGCTCGTGCTCGCGCGCGGTTTCGCCGGCGGGAACCATGCCGACGACGCCCTGGTTCTTCGCGGCGTAAGCCCCGGGCCCGGGCGTCGCGGATTCGAGCGGTGGCAGACCTCCCGCGAGCACGCCCGCCGCGAATGCGATCAGGGAGGGGACCTCTCGTTGGCGGAAGTTCTCCTCGAGAAGCACTCGGCAATCGACGAGCGCGGATCGCCGCGCCTGACAAACGGCACCGAAGAAGGCGCCGGCCTGGACGGAGGCGAGCTGCGCGTGATCGCCTGCCAGCACCAGGGTGCACCCGGCGGCCAGCGAAGACACGAGATGGGCGGCCAGGCGCGAATCGAGCATCGAACACTCGTCGACGATGACCCAGTCGGCATCGACGGGGTTCAGCGATCCCCGCGCGAACCGGCCGTCGGGACGCGCGCCGAGCAGCCGGTGGACCGTACCGACCTGGATCGCGGACTCCGCGCCGCCGGCCCGCAATGCATCGGCGAGCCGGGCGGCGGCCTTGCCCGTGGGCGCCGCCAGCGCGATGGTCGCCCCGGGAGACGCGGAGCGTACCGCGTGCACGAGCGCGGCGAGCGCATGCGTCTTGCCGGTCCCCGGGCCACCCGAGAGCACGAGCAGCCGCCGCGTGAGGCCCACCGCGACGGCTGCCCGCTGGCGCGCATTGAGCGTCTGGTCAGGCACGGCCGACACGGCGCGCGCAGGCGCCTCGGCCAGCGCGAGCAGCCCGTCTGCAAGCGCGCGTTCGGCCAGCCAGTCCCGACGACGGTACAGAACGCCGTTGTCGAGCACGAGCGGCGCCATGGATGCCGCATCCTGTGTGACCAGAGGCGTTCCGGCCAGCACGGCCCGGGTATCGCCCGGAGAGTCCGCCGCCAGGGAGAGCCCCACGTGACCGTCGGCGCAGGCTTCGAAAAGTGCGCTCAGCACGCGGGTCAGCCCCGGAACCAGTTCCGCGGGGCCGCCCGCGGCCAGATGCACGTCCACGAGTCCACGGACCAGGCCGTCGGCGAGCGGCGCTCGGTGGTCGTCGGTCACGCTCATGACGCCGGCCATGGGTCGAAGACTTCGTCGAGCGCGTCGATCATGGTCCGGGGCGGATGCAGGCTGTACACCCCTGTCGAGGGATCCTGGGCCCTGGGATCGGCGACCCCGCGCAGGAACAGGAGCGCGACGCCGCCGAAATCCCGCGCATAGTCGTAGCCCGGCAGACGCGCCCGCAGCCAGCGGTGGACCGCCAGTGCGTACAGGGCCATCTGCATCGCGTAGCCGTGGCCGCGCACGACAGCCTCGAGACCTTCCGGACCATAGGCCGGTGCACCGTCACCGAGCCAGTTGCTCTTCCAGTCCAGGATCCAGTACCGCCCTTCGTGACGCGCCAGCACGTCGATGAAACCGTTGAGGTAACCGGTCCAGGCGTCACCCGCGACGAGCCCGTCGAACGGCATGTGATGCGACACGATCTCGGACAGACGTCGGTTCGACACCCGGCCGGCTCCGAGAAGGAAGGGAAGTTCGCGCGTCGACTCGGCCAGCCCGATGTCACGCAGCCGGAAGGGCAGGCCCGAAGGACCGAGGTCGTGCTCCAGGACCGTGCCTAGCCAGTCGGCCACGCGCC
>JAUIAI010000224.1 GCA_030425615.1 Gammaproteobacteria bacterium | reverse complement strand
CGTTTCGCCAGACGGTGAGCGTGCCGCCCCGTCTGACCAGGACGCGATGGCCCGGCAGCAGATCCTCGAAGAGGGAGTAGCGATAGCGTGGTTCCGCGTCTGTTTCCGCGCATCGGATCCGGAAGTTGACCCGGAGGAAGGCGTCGCCGCCCCGTCGGACCAGCGACGGGCGGGAGTCTTTGGCCTGGCAGCGATGCCCCGGAGATCCGATCCCGAGGGTCGGCAGCACCAGGTGGCCGAGCTCAGGCAAACGCGGTCGAAGTTCTCCCCAGGTGACCGCGCCGTCGCGGTCGGCGTCGAGGTCTGCCGCGAGATCGAGATCCGTCAGTGCGATGTCCCACACCGCTTCGAACGGCATGCCGGTCTGCGCATCTTCGAGTTCCAGGTAAGCGAGACTGGGCGCGTGAGCGCGTGCGTCGACCGCGATTCCGGCGATGAGGATCAGCAGCAGGGTGAACAGACGACGCACGGCGGGATGACGTCGGTTCATGGCCTATCCCCCGCCGCGAGCAGCCGGCCAAGCGTTTGATCGGAAAGTCCGGAGGCGCGGACGAACGCTCCCAGTTCTTCGAGTGTGGCGACGTCCCGTGCCGCGAGGGCCGCGCGGGCCAGCAGCCGGGCGTCGTCGGTCTCACGTTGAACGCGCCAGTTTCGTTCCGCGTACTCCAAGGCGCGGGCCGGATCGTCATCGAATGCCATGACCCTTCGCGCCCGGGCTCCCCAGTGCAAGGGAAGTCCTGTTGCTTCGGCCGTGACGAACCGTTGTTCGAGGCTGTCCGAAAGTGCGCGGGCGCGTTCTGACCAGCCGCTCCGTTGCAGGGCGATCGCCAGGCTGACGGCCAGGTCGTCATCGAGTGCGGAGGTGCCGACACCCGCACGGGAGTCCAGCAGCCGCACCACGCGTTGCGCTTCCCCGTTCTCGAGCGCCCATCTCGATTAGCTCGCGAGAACACTGCCATCGGCCACCAGCAAAGCGCGTGCATAGGCCTGGCGCGCCGCCTGTGGATCGCCCGAGCGTGCTGCGATCCTCGCCCGGGTCAACATCCGCCATCCGGAGGTGTCATCGTCCAGCGCCACGGTCGGACCTGCCCGCGCGAGCCATCTTGCCGTGCCCGGCCCATCACCGCGGAGGCTCGCGAGGTCTGCGAGACAAAGGGCGGTCAAGGGGGACGGGCGCAGGGCGTGAGCCCGTTCGCAGGCCTGAACGGCGGCATCGAGCGCGCCACGGACACGTTCGACACCCGCCAGGGCGAACCAGAGTTCGCCATCGTCCGGCAGGACCCGCACCGCGACGAGCAGTGCCCGTCGCGCCGCGTCGAACTCGTGACGCCATGAATTCGCCGCCGCGCGCAACCGGAGCGCATGCGCATCCACATCGTAGGCGGAATCGTCCAGCAGCGAAGCGGCCAGATCCACGAGCCGGACGTCGTTGCGACGGCGTCCCGCTTCGAGCAGCGTGCGGGCCCGGGCGAGCGAAGCAACCGGGGAGGCCGCGACTGCGCGCGCCGTGATGGCCGACCTGACGTCCGGATCCCGCTGGCTGGCGGGAAGCGTGACGACCACAGTGTCGTCGCCGTCCGGCCGGAGTTCGACGACCCCGGCCGAAACGGTTGGCGCCGCGAGCGCGAGTACGCAGCCGATTGCAATGAGAAGAGCGGACATCCTTGCTCTCCGTGTTCGTAGTCCTGGATGTCCGGTGTAGTGGCGCGGACAGGATTTGGATGCATGACCGAAGTCCGAAAGTCGATTTCGTCCGGATGCATCCAAAGTGCGCCGTCAGACGTATCTCTGATGACATGCGCCGCTCAGGGTGCATGCGAACCGTCAGGAGATCAGAATGGAATCAAGAATCCTTCGCCGTGAAGGTCACCATGCGCTGGGGGCGATCAGCCTCGCAGTGCTGCTCGGTCTCGGGAGTACGGGGGCACAGGCGTCCAGCCACCGCGGAGCGCCGTTGATCACCGGTCTGCCGAAGGTCGATGCCACGGACTTCTACATGTTCCGCAGTTATGAGCCGGGACGGGAGGACTACGTGACCCTGCTGGCCAACTATCTGCCGTTGCAGGACGCCTACGGAGGTCCTAACTACTTCCGCCTGGACCCGACCGCGCTGTACGAAATCCACATCGACAACGACGGCGATGCGCAGGAAGACATCACCTTCCAGTTCCGGTTTCGCAATCTCTATTCGGGAGTGACGCTCAGCGTAGGAGGCGAAGATGTCGAGATCCCGCTGACGCAGGCCGGGCCGATCACTTCGGTGCAGGCGGAAACCCTGAACGTGAAGGAACGCTACAGCGTTTCGGTGGTGACCGGAGGAAGGCGCAGCGGCTCTCGTCAGGCGGTCACCGGAGTGGGCAGTGGAGCGACCGATTTTGCCAAGCCGGTCGACAATATCGGCGGCAAGACGTTCGGCTCTCTCGCGTACGACGGCTACGCGGCCCAGCACGTCTACGATGTGAACATTCCGAACTGTCCCGATCCCGGGCGTGTGTTCGTCGGCCAACGAAAGGATCCCTTCGCGCTGCCCCTGGGCCGCATCTTCGATCTGATCAATCTGAACCCGCTCGGACCGGTCAGCGGTGGATACGGCGACGATCTCGCCGACAAGAACGTGACGACGCTCTCGCTGGAGGTCTCGCGTGGTTGCCTGACCCAGGGCAACGAGCCCGTGATCGGCGCCTGGACGACCGCGAGCCTGCGCCAGGGACGGGTGCTCGATCCCTTACCCGCCAACGGTATCGGCCAGTCGGCCTTCAATGGGGGTGCTTGGACCCAGGTCTCCAGGCTCGGCATGCCGCTCGTGAACGAGGTGGTGATCGGTCTGGGCGACAAGGACCGCTTCAATGCATCGCATCCGGGTGACGACGCCCAGTTCGCGACCTATGTGACGAACCCGACGTTGCCGGCACTGATCGAAACGCTCTTCCCATCCGCCCCGGCGCCCACCAACTTCCCGCGAACGGACCTTGTGGCCGCCTTTCTGACCGGAATCAGGCTTGCCGACGGGACCGTGGTGAATCGTCCTGCGAACGTCGTCCCCGCCGAGATGCTGCGCCTGAATACGGCGGTTGCCCCGACGGCCGCGGCGAGCCAGTCGAATCTGGGGGTTGCGGGTAACGATCTGGCGGGTTTCCCGAACGGCCGCCGGCCGGGCGACGATGTCGTGGACATCGAGCTGCGCGTGGCGATGGGTGCATTGTGCGCATTGTCCGGATCCGGGGATGCGCTCGGCGTGGGATGCACGCCTGCCGATGCGCCGGCAGGCGGCGCGGCGATCACCGATGGCGTTCAGACAGACGCCAGCCAGTTCGGCCTAGTGTTCCCCTATCTGAACACACCCTTGCCCGGCGTGGCATCGAACTGACAGGAGGACGACATGACCCACTGGTTCAGAAGCGGCGCCCAGGCCGGCGCCTTCGCCGTCTTCGTGATGATCGGCGGCTGTGGCGGTGACGATGGTGTGCCGGCTCCGGCACCGTCGGCACCCGATGACGGAGCCACGTTGCCTGCGTCGGCCACGAGTTCGTCCGATGCCCTGATCGAATACCTGGGCGCTCTGTCGGCGTCGGACGAGACGACACTGCCGGGCGACGTACGCGATCCGTCTCCCTTGCAAGACGAGACCTCGGAACCTGTCGACATTTGATCGGCGTGGGCCGGGCGGGCGGAGCCCGGCGCACGTCAGGGCATTCGCGCGCGTGCGCGAATGCCCGTTTCCGAGCGAGGGGATGTCGATGCCACTGGTTGGGACGCGGTTTCGCAACGGGCGGTCGCTATCATCCGCCGTGATCCGTCAAGCCGAGGGGTTCATGACCGATTCACGGTCAGCGTTCGACTACGAGGCCGCGATCGCGGCCTGCTCGGCGCGTGAATCGCAGGCGATGCGGGCACTCTACGATCGTGAGGCCGGCCGCATGCTGGGTGTTGCCCTGCGTATCGTCAGGGATCCCGGCATCGCTGAGGACGTCGTCCACGAAACGTTCGTCAACATCTGGCGGTACGCCGCAACCTTCGACGAAGCCCGGGGAAGCGCCCGCACCTGGATCTACAGCATCCTGCGCAACGAGGCGATCGGCGCGGCCCGGCGTCAGTCCCGCCATCCCACTCCGGCGCCGCACGGTTCGTCCGGCAACGGGAGTGACGAAGACGAGATCGAACGAATCCCCGACCCGGCCGCGACGCGGCGGCTCGAAACGAGCCCCGAGATGGGCCGACTGCATACGTGTCTCGAGGCGCTCGAATCCGAGCGGCGCGACTGTGTGCTGTTGTCTTACGTCGAGGGGTATTCTCACGGCGAGATCGCCGAGCGCCTCGGAGTGCCGCTCGGCACTGTGAAATCCTGGATCAAGCGGGCGCTGCTGGCGCTGCGCGATTGCATGTCATGAATGCCGACGACATCGACGTGATGGCCGGGGAGTACGTGCTCGGAACGCTCGACGATGCCGAGCGGCGCAGGGTACGTGCTCGTCTCGATGCCGGCGACGAGGCGTTCGTTGCGGCGGTCGCACGTTGGCAGGAGCGCCTCGTTCCGTTGACCGAAGCCGTCGAACCGGCTCCCGTACCCGCGGCTCTTTGGGCCCGGATCGAGACATCCATCGGGTCGGAGGCCGGGCGTGCGGCACGAAGCGTCCCCGTGCCAGCGCCGTTGCCGTGGTGGCAGCGCCTGGGGTTCTGGCGGGGTTTCTCCGCACTGGCGACCGCCGCGAGCATCGTGCTGGCCGTGATGCTGGCGACCCGCCCCGACGTGCGTGTGGTGCCACGTTACGTGGTCGTCCTGGCCACGCCCGACACGAGCACGCCGGGGCTCCTCGTCGAAGCCGTGGACGAGCGCAGCATCAAGCTCATACCGCTGGCCACCTTCACCGTGCCCGAAGACCGGGTGCTGGAGCTCTGGACCCATCCGGAGGGCCAGCCAGTGGTTTCGCTGGGCCTGGTGACACCCGGCCGGATGGTGACGATCACGCTCGACGATCTGCCGCCGCTGGCCCCGGGGCAGCCGTTCGCGGTGTCGCTCGAGCCTCCCGGGGGTTCACCCACCGGCCAGCCCACCGGTCCCGTGCGCTTCAAGGGTCAGACCATCCGCGCGCTCTGACGCACCGCGGCCGCCGCGTGGTCCGGTTCACGCGGGCTCCGTGGCCGTGACCGATGCGCCCGCCGGGCGCCTTCCGAAAGACGTCACTCCCGTGGCGGCGACCGCCGGCCGCCGCCCGCGCCATAATGGCGGGTGAAGAATCGCCCGCGTTGGAGACTCCCTTGACCCGATCCCCGTTGCCTGCCGAGACCTGCGAAGCCTTGTACTCGATGATGTGCCGGATACGTGCGTTCGAAGAGGCCGCCGACCGTGCCAGCCAGGGCGGCGTGGCCGCGTTCGGCCAGAGTCTGGGTGCGGCTGCCGCCGCCGTGCGCGGCCCATTGCATCTCTCGATCGGCCAGGAGGCGGTGCCGAGCGGCGTTTGCGCACACCTCGAGCGCGCCGATCTCCTGACTTCCACGCACCGTGGGCACGGCCACACGCTCGCCAAGGGCGCCGATTCCGAGCGGATGATGCTCGAGCTGTACGG
>JAUIAI010000223.1 GCA_030425615.1 Gammaproteobacteria bacterium | reverse complement strand
TGAAGCCGGAAATGCGAGGCCACCTCGTGCTGGCTCAGGCCCAGGTCCTCGCGCGCGGCAGCGAGTTCGGCCGGCGTCGAGATCTGGCGCAGCGCCGGCGTCCCCTCGTCGGCACGATCGATCATGACGAGATCGGATCCCAGACGCTCAGTCATCGAACTTTCCCTGTCGAAGGAGGTCGGCCTCGCGTGAAGTCGGGAAGCGGCGGCGCAGCTGCGTTCCCAGACTCAGCACGCCCTCGCGATTCTGCAGCGCACGCTCCACGCGCAGGGCCAGCCACAGCGTCTGGGGTGCCGGATCGTGGTTCTTGACGAGTCGCTGCGCATAAAAGCGCGCGCGGTCGAAATCCTGTCGGTCGAGATAGATCTCGCCGAGGTTGTACATGGCCACCGGGTTCAGCGGATCCAGGCGAAACGCCCGTTGCAGATACTGTTCCGCGCCATTCTCGTCGCCGATCTTGCGAAGGCAGACGCCGGCGTTGTGCAGCGCCTTGGCCGGTACCGGATAGAGAGGGTCGGAGGCGGCGCGCTCGAAACGGGCGACGGACTCGCGCTCGCGTCCGGTCTGGCAAAGGAACCAGCCGTAGTTGTTGTTCAGGTCGGAGTTGCCAGGCGCGAGTTCGAGGGCCCGCTTGAAGCTGGATTCCGCGCGGATGTTGTCGCCGAGATCCATATAGATCAGGCCGAGCATGCCGTAGGCGGAAGCGTAGGACGGATCGATCTCCAGCGCGGTCCGCAACTCCGACAACGCGGTCTGGTAGTTGCGCTGCCGGTAGTGGCCCGCCGCGAGCTCCATGCGGATGCGCGCGCGACGACGTTCCTCGGTATCGACACCGGCCTCGGGCAGGATATCGACGCGGCCCTCGACTCCTTCGACGTCGGCACCCCGTGGCTGGGTGGCACAGGCCGAGACGAGCAGGGCCACGGCAAACAGCACCGAGGCCCGCAGCAAAACCGGTTGGGACATTACGACTCCTCGCGCATCATCACCACGCGCGCCCGTCGCTCGGCGAGCCGTGTGCGATCCTGGACCTCACCGGCGAGCTGCCCGCAGGCGGCGTCGATGTCGTCGCCGCGGGTTCGGCGCACCGTCGTCACGATACCGGAAGACGCCAGAACCTGCGAGAAGCGCAGCAACTGCTCCGGCGTCGAGCGCTCGAGCCCGGAGCCCGGAAACGGGTTGAAAGGGATCAGATTGAACTTGCAGGGCACGTCGGCCACCAGCCTCACGAGCTCACGCGCATGGGCGGGACTGTCGTTCACACCGCGGATCATGACGTACTCGAAGGTGATGAAATCACGTGGCGCGTGCTCGAGATAGCGCCGGCAGGCGGCCATCAGTTCGCGAAGCGGGTACTTCTTGTTGAGCGGCACGAGTTCGTCGCGCAGCGCGTCGGTGGGCGCATGCAGGGAAACGGCCAGCGCCACGGGACAATCCCTGGCGAGCCGGTCCATCATGGGCACGACGCCAGACGTGGAGACCGTGACCCGGCGCCGGGACAGGCCGTAAGCGTCGTCGTCGAGCAACAGCGTCAGGGCGCGCAGCGTCTGCGCGTAGTTCTGCAGGGGCTCACCCATGCCCATGAAGACGACGTTCGAGATCGCGCGCTGTTCCGGCATGCCGGGAGCACGGAAACCGTCGAGTTCGCGAAGCGCGACCCAGAGCTGCGCCACGATCTCGGCCGCGTCCAGATTGCGCGAAAAGCCCTGCTTGCCCGTGGAGCAGAAGCGGCAGTCGACGGCGCAGCCCGCCTGCGACGAGATACACAGCGTGCCGCGACTGCGCTCAGGAATGAAGACGGCCTCCACCGCGTCGCCACCGCCGACGTCGAACAACCATTTGCGCGTGCCATCGGCAGCGGTGGTGTCACGCAGGATAGGCGGCGTCTCGATCGAAAGCCGCTCCGCGAGATCGCGCCGGCTCGCCTTGGCGAGATCCGTCATCTGGTCGAACGCGCCGACGCCGCGCTGGTGAACCCAGCGCGAAATCTGCTTGGCGCGAAACGGCCGCTCTCCCCACTGCGCGAGCAGTTCGGTCAGTTCGGAGGGGGGTAACCCCAGCAGGTTCGGCGAAGACATCGGCGGGCCAGACGGTGGGCCGTGGCGTCGGCCGCCGGGCGGGGAAAGGTCCGCCCCGGGCGGTCCGCGCCGCGGGATCCGTTGCGATCAGAGATCCGGGAAGAAGAACTTGATCTCGTCCCGGGCGGTGTCGGGGCCGTCCGAGCCGTGAACGGCGTTGGCCTCGACGTTGTCCGCGAAATCGGCGCGGATGGTGCCGGCCGCCGCGTCCTTGGGATTGGTGGCCCCCATGAGTTCACGGTTCCTGGCGATGGCATTCTCGCCTTCGAGCACCTGAACCATCACCGGACCGGAGGTCATGAACTGAACCAGGTCGTTGTAGAACGGGCGCTCCTTGTGCACGGCGTAGAACGCCTGCGCCTGCTCGGTGCTCATGTGGAGCATGCGCGCGGCCACGATCTTCAGGCCCGCGCCCTCGAAGCGCGAGTAGATCTGACCGATGACGTTCTTGGCGACGGCGTCGGGCTTGATGATGGACAGCGTACGTTCGGAGGACATGGATCTCGCTCGGGATTGGGAAGTGTGGGAAAGGAGACGAACCGCACCGGGAGCGCGGCCGTTCGCCGACCTCTGCACGGGGCTGCTGCCCGGGATCCGGACGCGCCCCGCCAGGCGCGAACGAAGCGCTGGCCGACGATCAACCCGGCATTATAGCCGGCAAGGCGGCCTTTTGCGTGACATGACCGTTTGCAGCCCCAACCTGGACACCACGCCACACGGGCCCGGGCGCGGCGCCCGGATTCCCTGCGTTGACGCGGGTCAGGCTCCCGACCTACCTTCGCCGCGCTCGAAGACCGCAATGGACTCCACGTGAGAAGTGTGCGGGAACATGTTCACCACCCCGGCGGCCACGAGTTCATACCCTGCGGTATGGACCAGCACGGCCGCGTCACGCGCCAGGGTGGCCGGATTGCACGAAACGTAGACGATCCGCGCCGGTCGGGGCGGTGTCGCCGCGATGGCCTTGACAACGGCGAGCGCCCCCTCGCGCGGCGGGTCCACGAGCAGCTTGTCGACGCGCCCCAGGGCCTGCCAGTCCGCAGGCCCGACCTTGAACAGGTCACGGGCCTCGAAACTCGCCCGCTCTCCGAGCCCGTGCGCCGCGGCCGCCTCGCGCGCCCTGGCACAAAGCGACTCACTGCCCTCGACACCGCGAACGCGAGCTCCGCGGCGCGCGATGGGAAGGGAGAAATTGCCCAGACCGCAGAAAAGATCGACGACCTCGTCGTCCGGCTCTGGAGCCAGCAGACGCAGCGCGCGACCCACCAGCGCCTGATTCATCGCATGGTTGACCTGGGTGAAGTCCGTGGGCCGGAACGGCATGGCCAGGCCGGATTCGGGCAGACGGTAGACCAGCGCGGAATCGTCCGGGTCCAGCGGCACGATGCTGTCGGGCCCCTTGGGCTGTAGCCAGAGTTGCAGGTCATGTGCAAGACCGAACGCCGTCAGCGCCGCGAGGTCTGCGCGAGACGGCGGTTCCAGAACCCGCAACACCAGCGCGATCACACCCCGCCCTGGCAATCCGGGGCGCTCACCGACAGCCACCTCGATCTGAGGCAGGCGCTCGCGAATGCTCAGCCCGGCCACCAGTTCGCGCAAGGGCACGAGCAGCGCAGACATGGCCGGCGGCAGGACATGGCACTCGCGCATGTCCGCCACGTAGCTCGAGCCCCGCTCGTGGAAACCCACGAGCACGCCGCCCTTCTTGGGAACGTGGCGAACCGACAGCCGGGCCCGGAACCGGTAGCCCCAGTCCGGCCCCGCGAGCGGGCGCAGGAGCCGGCCCGCGCGAACGCCGCCCACATGATGAAGCTGGTCTTCGAGAGCTCGTTGCTTGACCGCGAGCTGCGCCGACGCTGCCAGGTGCTGCATCGAGCAGCCACCACAGACACCGAAATGCGGACAACGGGGCCGCACGCGCTGGGCGCTCTCACGAAGCACCTGCTCCGTCTCGGCGACGTCGAAGCGTGGTTTGCTGCGCACCCGGCGGGCGATCACGGTCTCACCGGCCAGCGCGCCGCGCACGAAGACGACCTTGCCCTCGTGACGGGCAATGCCGTTGGCCTGCAGATCGAGCGACTCCACCTGCAGACGAAGGCTGACCGGTGCAGCCGGCGCGCCGCGACGCCTGCCTCGGCCGCCGCGGCCGACCGGCCAGGCGTCGAGGAACGCCCGCCAGTGGTCTCCCGGTGACGCGGAAAGGGCATCTCGCAACGTCGCCAGTTCCGACGCATAGCGCTCGGCACTGAATCGCCCGCGCAGCAGTTCGAACCGGCAGTACATGAGGTACGTGTTCGCCACGTCGGTCTCGCAATAGGCCCGGATCTCGCCGAGCCGTCCTTCGGTGTACGCCTGCCAGACCTGGCTGCCGTCCATCCCCATCTTGCCCGGGAAGCCGCAGAGCTTGGCGAGCTCATCGAGCGGCGCGTTCGCGCGCGGCGAATACATGGCCAGCACGTCCATCAGATCGAGATGGCGGCTGTGGTACCGGCTGAGATAGTTGTTCCAGCGGAAATCCCGGTCGTCGTCTCCCGCTTCCCAGTACCGCGGCGCGGTCACGCCATTGATCAGGCAGCGGTAGTGCATGACCGGGAGATCGAAACCGCCCCCGTTCCAACTCACCAGTTGCGGCGTATAGCGGTCGATCTGCCGGAAGAACAACCCGAGAAGCTTGTCTTCGGAATCGCCCTCACGCCCGAGACACCGGACGGTGAAACCGTTTTCGTCTCGCAGGAGACAGCCGATGGCGACGATGCGATGCTGATGCAGCGGCAGGAAGTCCGAGCCGGTCCGCTCACGCCGCGCCGCCTGGGCGTGCGCGACCAGGGTGTGGTCGTCTGCGTCGCGCAAGCCGGGATCACCTTCGGCAAGCGTCCGCAGCCCTTCGGCGTCGGGAATCGTCTCGATGTCGAAGCAAAGCACGGGCATCATGGCAATGCTCTCCGGAGCACCGTACGAACCGACACGCCCGACTGGCCGAGGAGCACGGGGCCGCTAACGCGCCGGCAGATAGGGCAGCGGATCCACCGGCTTGCCCTGGCGGCGGATCTCGAAATGCAGGCGCGGCTTGCCTTCACCGCTGGTGCCGACCTCGGCGATCTTCTGGCCCTGCCGCACGGCCTGGCCTTCGCGAACGAGCAGGCTGCTGTTGTTCGCATAGACGGACAGCAGGTCTTCGTCGTGCTTGACGATCAGCAGCTTGCCATAGCCCTTGGGGCCCAGCCCGCTGAAAATGACCTTGCCGTCAGCCGCGGCGGAGACGGGATCACCCCGATTGCCGGCGATCGCGATACCCAGACTCTTCGGGTCTCCGAACCGCTGGGTGATCTGACCGGTGGCCGGCCAGACGAAACGTGAGCGAGCCGTCTCGGTCGAAGAACGGGGCGCGGCGGCGACCACCGGAGGGGCCGCGGCCGATGGCGCCGGCGCGGCGGCCGCGGGAGGCGGTGACGCGGGCGCCGCGGCAGCGGGCGGGGCGGGCGCCTGAACGGACGG
>JAUIAI010000222.1 GCA_030425615.1 Gammaproteobacteria bacterium | reverse complement strand
CCGCAAGCGTCTCGGCGGGCACGGCGTCGAGCATCGCCTGCAAGGTGCGGGGCATGGTGCCGATGAAGGACGGCACGCTCTTGCCGGACTGGACGATCTGGCGCCCGCGGCTGTCCATGAGCCCGAGGGCCATGTCCCAGTTGTCGCGAACCACGGACGAGAACGAGGTTCGCAGGAACACCTCCGACGCCTCGTCGATGAAGCCGGACAACCGCCGCCAGGCGATGCCGACGCGCAGCGCATCAGGCATGGGCAAGACTCGTCTCCAGATCGGGCCCGGGCACGACGGCCCCGGCACACCCCGGCCGCCCGGACGGCCGGGACGTCGAGGACAATGATTGTCTTTCTCGTCGTGCTAGTCTAGCCTGCGCACAGCGCCGATGCGCGAACCCGGCCACGTGTTCCGTCCGTTCGGCGACCAGGCCGGCGGTCGTGGGCGCACGCTCCGGACCGCGGCGGCAACACACGGAGACTTCCATGAACGCCTCGCGGCCCCGGCCGGCGGCCGGCACTCCTCCGCCCGGCCCTTCGTCGTCCCCCACCGTCGCCGAAGCGTCGATCGCCGCCCTGGCCGAGACCGGCACGAAGCGACTGTTCGGCATGCCGGGCGGCGGCAGCAGTCTCGACCTGATCGAGGCCGCTCGCAGACAGGGGCTCGACTTCGTACTCGCGCGCCACGAGTGCTCGGCGGTGATGATGGCCGCCGCCGACGCGGAGTTGGGCGGCCATGTCGGGGCCGCACTGACGACCAAGGGGCCCGGGACGGCCAATGCCGCCAACGGCGTCGCCCATGCATCGCTGGACCGCTGCGCGGTGGCCGTGTTCACGGACGGCTTCAGTGACGCGCAGCGCGCCTATGTGACCCACCAGTGGTTCGACCAGCGCGCGATGCTCGCACCCGTCGTCAAGGCCCACACCACCTTCGACCCTGCCCCGGACCGGGCCTCGATCGCCGCGCTGTTCGCGACCGCTTTGCAGCCCCGTCGCGGACCGGTGCACGTCGAACTCACCGGCCCGGCATCCAGGGCCCGGATACCGGCGCCAGAAGACGGATCGGCCGATCCGCGCGCCGCCGCGACGGATCGAGGTCCGGAGCAGCCCGGCGGGAGCCGGCTCGCGCCCGGAGACGCGGCAAAGGCGTCGGGAGACGCGGCGCTCGGCCGCGCCGCCAGGCTGCTCGCCGGCGCCAGGCGGCCGGTGGTGGTGGCCGGGCTCGAGACGCGCGACCCGGCGATCGCCGAGGCCACGAGGGCACTCGTCGAGACGCTGGGCTGCCCGGCGCTGGTGACCTACAAGGCCAAGGGCGTGATCTCCGACGACTCCGCCGCCTATGTGGGAATCTTCACCGGCGGCGCGGCGGAGCAGGCCGTCGTGCGCGAGGCCGATCTCATCGTCCTCGTCGGGCTCGACCCGGTGGAACTCATCCTCCAGCCTTGGCCCTACGACCTGCCGGTGCTCGAGATCGGCTGGACCCGGCACGCGGTCCACTACGTGCAGTCCGACTGCATCGTGACCGGCGACCCGGCCGAGGCGCTGCGGGCGCTGACCGCGGATGCCCGGCCCACGCAGTGGACCGGTGGCGCAATCCGGGAACACCGCGAACGCATGCGTGCCTCCCTGCGCTATCAGGGATCGGGCGACGGCCTGTCGCCCGAAGCCGTCGTCGCCACCGCCGCCGAAGTCGCCGCCCCGCTGGCCCAATGGCCGCGGGTCACCGTGGACGCCGGCGCGCACATGTTCTCGGCCACCGCGTTCTGGCCATGCCGTGAGCCCAACGGGCTGTTGATCTCCAACGGACTCGCGTCGATGGGCTTCGCCCTGCCGGCCGGAATCGCCGCCGCGCTGCACGAACCGGGACGTCCCGTCGTGGCCTTCACCGGCGACGGCGGGCTGATGATGTGTCTGGGCGAACTGGCCACGGCCGTGGAGCAAAGGGCGAGGCTCGTCGTCATCGTGTTCAACGACGGCGCGCTCTCGCTGATCGACATCAAACAGCAAAGCCGCGAACTGCCGGCCGCCGGGGTACGCTGGGCGCAACCGGACTTCGCGGCCGTGATGCAGGGCCTCGGAGGGCTGGGACTCGTGGCGGATTCGCCGCAGCGCTACCGCGCCGCGCTCGAACGGGCCTTCGCGGCCGACGGCCCGGTACTGGTGGATGTGCGGGTGGATCCGAGCGGCTATCCGGCGCAGCTTCGCGCGATGCGGGGCTGAACCCCCGCGGCCCCATCACCCGTAACCGGCCCGCTCCCTTCGTCGGCCCCGCCGAGCGCAGATCCCATGTGGCAACCCACCCGCATTCTCGTCAATGACGAACTGGTTTCCTTCGAAAGCGCCGGGGTTCACCCCCTGTCGCTCGGCATGGCCTACGCGACCACCGTGTTCGAAGGTATCCGGGCCTATCGCGATCCGGACAGCGGCACACTGTGGTTCTTCCGGCTGGACGATCACCTGAAGAGACTCGATCAGGGCATGAAGGTCATGCGCATGGACCGGCGGTTCGACGCGGGTGCGATGCGCGAGGCGCTCTCGGGTCTCGTCCGTGCGAACGAACCCGACGACGACGTCTACATCCGCCTGCTCGTCTATGTCGAGGCCATCGGCCTGCTGGCCACGACCGGGCCCGTGGGCTACACCGCCGCGGCGATGCCCCGGGAGCGCTCGAGACTGGTGGACACGGGCATGAGCCTGGGCGTGAGCAGCTGGCGCCGCCCGCCGGACGACGTGAGCCCACCGCGTCTGAAGGCCACCGCGAACTATCACAATGCCCGGCTCGCCCACCTGCAGGCCAGGGCCGACGGCTACGATGGCGCACTCATGCTCACGACGTCGGGCAAGGTCTCCGAGACGCCCATCGCCTGCTTTTTCATGGTCCGTGACGGCTGCCTGCTGACACCCGACACCTGCAGCAGCGTGCTCGAGAGCATCACCCGCGACACGCTGATCACGCTGCACCGGGAGTTGACCGGCGAAGCCGTGCACGAGCGGCCCATCGACCGCAGCGAACTCTATCTCGCCGACGAAGCCTTCATCTGCGGGACCGGTCAGGAGATCATTCCCGTGACCTCGATCGACCGGCTCCCGGTGGGCGACGGCTCGATCGGGCCGGTCACCCGTACGCTCATGGCGCGCTACGGCGACGTGGTGCGGGGTCTGACGACGGATCACACGCACTGGCGCACCGCCGTCTGAGTCCGGGACGACCCGGACCCGGAGGGTCCGTCCGACGGACCCTCCGCCCGTGCCGCATCCGACCGCGGCGGGGACTCCCCCGCGGGATCAGGCGGTCTCCGCCTCGACCCCGGCTTCGACCGGATCGTCCGACGGAGCGCTCTCGCGGATCAGATAGTCGAATGCCGTCAATGCGGAACGGGCCCCCTCGCCCGCGGCGATGCCGATCTGCTTGTACGGCACCGTGGTGGCATCGCCGGCCGCGAACACACCGGGCAACGAAGTCCGTCCGTGCGCGTCGATCTCGATCTCGCCGAAGCGGTTGCGCGCAATCACGCCCTCGAGCCAGGCCGTGTTCGGCACCAGGCCGATCTGCACGAACACCCCCGCCAGTGGCAGGTCGTGCGCCACGCCGTCGGACCGATCCGTGTACCGCAGCGCGGTCACCCGTTGACCGTCTCCCACGACCTCCGTGGTCTGAGCGTGGGTGATCACGGTCACGTTGGCGAGGCTCGCGAGCTTGCGCCGGAGCACGGCGTCGGCCTTGAGGTCGGGGGCGAACTCCAGCAGGGTCACATGCTCCACGATGCCGGCCAGGTCGATGGCCGCCTCGACCCCGGAGTTGCCTCCGCCCACCACCGCGACGCGCTTGCCCTTGAACAGGGGGCCGTCGCAATGCGGACAGTACGCCACCCCCCGGTTGCGGTACGTCTGCTCGCCAGGTACGCCGAGCTCGCGCCAGCGGGCCCCCGTGGCCAGGATCACGGCCCGGGCCTGCAGCCGCTCGCCGTTCTCCAGCGCCACGCCGATCGGGGCGCCGGCCGAGGGCGCGGGTTCGAGCGCGCCGACCCGCTGCCCGGTGATCATTTCCACGCCCTGCTCGCGGACCTGGATCTCGAGCGCCCGCGCGAACTGCGGTCCCTCCGTGTGCTGCACGGAAGCGTAGTTCTCGATCGCCAGCGTATCCATGACCTGGCCGCCGAAGCGCTCCGCAACGAGTCCGGTCCGGATGCCCTTGCGGGCGGCATAGATCGCCGCCGAAGCGCCGGCGGGGCCGCCGCCGACGATCAGCATGTCGTACGGCTCACGCGGGCGCCCGGAGGGAGCCGCTTCCAGGCCGGACTCGGCCTCGAGCTTCGCGACCAGCGCCTCGAGCGTCTGGTGTCCCTGGACGAACGCCCGCTCACCCATGAACACGCTCGGCACGGCCATGACCCCCCGGGCCTCGACCTCCGCGGGGAACCGGCCGCCGTCGATCGTGGTGTGCCGCACGCCCGGGTTCAGGACGGCGACGACGTTCAGAGCCTGCACCACGTCGGGGCAGTTCTGGCAGCTCAATGAGATCACGGTCTCGAATCGTGCCGGCGGCAGGGCCCGGATGCGCGCCGCGAGCGCCGGATCCACCTTGGGTGGGTAGCCACTGACCTGCAGCAGCGCGAGCACGAAGGAGCTGAACTCGTGACCCATCGGCAGGCCCGCGAAGGCAACGCGGGGCTCCTCGTCCGGGCGCCCGATCGAGAAAGCGGGCACTCGCTCACCTTCGGCCGGGACCTCTCGGTAGGTGACGAGTTCGTGCATCTGCGCGAGGGTCTGCAGGGTGTCGCGCATCTCGTGGCACGCATCGCTTCCGTCAAGCCGGGCGACGAGCTCGACCGGTCCGGCCAGCCGCTGCAGGTATTCATCCAGTGACTTGCGAATGGCGTCGTTCAACATCTCGAATCCTCGTGGGCGGCGGACTGACGACCGCGCGTTGACGAGCCGGGCGACGACGGTTCGCGCCCGGCCCTGTCGATATGAGTGAAGGCTTACTTGTTGCTCGGCACCCGGATCCCGGAGCGCCCGGGCCGGCCGACCCGGAGGGCGGCCGGACCCGTCGGGCGTCAGAGCTTGCCGACCAGATCCAGCGACGGTGCCAGCGTCTCGGCGCCCGGCTTCCATTTGGCCGGGCAGACCTGGCCGGGGTTGGCGGCGATGAACTGCGCCGCCTGCACCTTGCGCAACAGCTCGTCGGCATCGCGGCCGATGCCGTTGTCGTGCACCTCGCACAGCTTGATCACGCCTTCGGGATCGATGACGAAGGTGCCGCGCAAGGCGAGACCCTCTTCTTCGATCATGACGTCGAAGTTGCGTGCCAGGGTGCCGGTGGGATCGCCGATCATCGGATAACGGATCGTGCCGATGGTGTCCGAAGTGTCATGCCAGGCCTTGTGCGTGAAGTGCGTATCTGTGGACACGCTGTAGACCTCCACGCCCATGGTCTGGAAGGTCTCGTACTTCTCGGCGAGGTCAGCGAGTTCGGTGGGGCAGACAAAGGTAAAGTCAGCGGGGTAGAAGAACACGATGGACCACTTGCCCTTCATCGAGTCGTCGCTGACATCGACGAACTTGCCGTTGTGGAACGCGGTGGCCTTGAAGGGC